>JAFDXH010000184.1 GCA_018268075.1 Bacteroidota bacterium
CCATGGAGTCCAGCAGGCTTACCTCATCTTCTATGATTAATATTTTCACGTTGCAAATTTCTGAAAATTAAATATGAATTCTGAAGATATGTTGAAGAAGGCTTAAAGAAGTACTGAGGTATTGAGAATGATCCTGTTTTTCAAGATTCATTTTTACAAAATTGAATATCTTCGATTTTTAGATTTTACTTAGCAAGTGATTGTTTTTTAATTGAAATGGATGAAAAAATCTAATGGTTTCTTAAAGAAATCGTTATTAAATCAATTAAGTATTTGTAATATTCAGGAATGACCTAATTTACATCAATCACAATCAGGGTATTTAAAAATAGATATATGAATGATTTATCTTCAAACCAGTTTTTTGTATATAGCTCACTTCGCAAAGGTTTTAATCTACCGGCCTATGAATATATCGCCCAATATTTTGAATTTGTAGGAGAGGGAACAGTGAATGGCATATTGAGCGATACCGGAAATATGGCTGTGGGTACTCCTACTCATGACCACCATTTTATAAAGGGCGAATTATACAGGCTTAAAAATGATCGGGATTTCGAATGGGCTTTCGCACAATTGGATGGCTACGAGGGTGTGTCTTCTACGCCTGATGAGCCGGTTCATTACAGAAGAGAAATAGTATCTGTAATACTGAATGATAATCAGGTTACTGAATCCTGGATATATTGGTACAATGGGGATGTACGTTCTATGCCAATTATCGAGTCCGGTGATATTCTTGAATATTTCAAATCGAAGGCAGTATAAATTTTATTGACACCACATGGGAAAAAGGTTGTGTGAAAATTTTGGCACGCCACTCAAAACATTTCATGAAACTGTTACTAACAATTTTATTAACTCAATGGCTGCTTTCATGCAATAATACCAGCCCTAAATTTTTACAACCTAATAAGGACTCTGACAGCATAGATTATAAAAATCATTCTGCAAATGAAAAAATAGCGGTACTCCCAAAAACTCTTTTGAAAGATTTTACTACATGGTATCATTATACCAGTAATAATATTCACCTGTCGCAAAATTTTATACCCTTAGATACTGATTCTTTTAAAATAGATAAGGCCACTTTTCTAAAAAAATTAATGACCGGAAAAGTAGTGGCTTTTAATACAAGCATATCTCAAGGAATACCGGTTTACCAGTTGTATGCGCTTCATAGTACTAATAAGGATATACAATCTGTCATTCAACAGTTGGCCGCCATTGAAATGAAAAATTTTAAAATGGAGGGCAGGCAGCTTCCTGAATTTAGTTTCACTGATTTAAATGTAAAAAATTATAATACCGCCTCATCAAGAGGTAAGATCCTGGTTTTAAAATGCTGGTTTATACATTGCGTGGCTTGTGTCCGCGAATTTCCGGAATGCAACCAACTTGTTGATGATTATAAAGGAAGAAATGATGTGCTCTTTATCAGTCTTGCCAGCGACACAAAAAATGAACTTAAAACTTTTTTGGCCACTCAGCCATTTAACTATGCAGTGATTCCACAAATGGATAACTATATGACCAATCAATTAGAGATCAATATGTACCCTACGCATTTGCTCATTGGCAGCAATGGCAAAATTGTAAAGGTTGTTAATTCCATCAAGGAATTAGCGCCTTTCTTGAAGGCAGAAATAGCCAAACAGCTAAAATAAACTATGCGCAGCATAAAGAATGAAAAGTGGCTGTAACCCTTTATCCACCCTGCATTTATTGATTGCACATAGGCTATAAATATCAGCTTCCTGTATTTGCCTTTAGTAATATTTTTTCAAATGATGCCCGTCTAAAAAAATGGGTTAGAAGAAAATAAATTTTATTCCTTCACCATCTTTTTGCTTTGCATTTTTTCGCCATCGTAATATTGTACTAAATAAATTCCTTTAGAAAGAAAGGATACATTCATGCTTGCTGATTGCGAGGTGGTATTTACTTTGTGAAGCATCTTACCCGCCAGGTCTAATATGCGGATTTCACCATTGCCTGATAGCCCGTTTATGGTAAGAAAATCTCTCACAGGATTTGGCGAAATAATCCATGAAGGTAATGTGCCCGTTTGAATTTTAATGATGTTGCTATAAGTATATCTGCCATCATTGTCCTCCAGTTTTAGCCTGTAAAATAGATTGGATCCCTTAGTGGCATTGTCATCAATAAATTGGTATTGATTTTTACCATTAATATAGTTTACCAATGCTACTTTGAGAAAACTGATTCCATCATTGCTTTTTTCTACCTCAAAATGAGAAAAATTAATTGACCTGTTTATATCCCAATTGAGGCCTACAGAAGAATTTTTATATGTGCCGCTGAAGGAAGTTAATACCACCGGAAGCGCACAATTCTGAAATACAAATGCGTTATCAAAATTTCCAAAATCACCAAGACTCGCTATAAACCGGTATTGACCAGGTGCCAGTGTAGTATTTCCAAACAGATAGTACCAAACATCTTGTGCCGGCACAGCGCCATCTGCAGGCATAAACGTTTTAGTAGATGATATGGCAACTAAAGTATTGGAGGGCATTGCATAAATCTGAACACTGGCCAACCAGGGAATATAGTTGGGATCACTTTCTCTACTGGAAAATGCTCCGCCAAATGCTACCGCTGTGAGACTGGTAACGGTAAAATCCTGATAAATAGAACCGGCCGCATTGGTAATATCTACGTATTGCACACCACTGCTCGCTGTATCAGGGCCACTCGGGTAGGCGCTACCATCAGTTTTTACAATATTAAAAGGGCCTCCATTCATCGTCCATCCGGAAATGGAATATAATCCGGTAAGATTATTTCCAATGGAAGATTGAACGGGTGTTTCAAAATCGGGGTTGGTGAGCGTATTTACATTGCATTGGGCAAATGAATCAGATAGCAATCCCCAAAAAATAAATAATGAAATTGTAGTGTAGAGCAGTTTCATGTCGTAGTAGTTTAGGTGGTGAAAGTTCTTTTTAAAGGAACAGACTGGATAAAATTACAAAGTAATTTTCATACCGCCATCCAGCATTTTGGCCACAGTCGTTCAATCATTTGCAAGCTGAAGCACTTTGTGGGATTGCATTTTTAAAAAGTATAATTATTTCCCCTGTTTCTTGAGTATCTGCACATCACAAAAGACTATTTTTGCAAAAATTTTTTTATGCAAATATTATTGGTAATACATAGCCTTGTACGATGGCTCATTTTATTATTTGGTATATGGACTTTCCTTTCTGCCCTTAGCGGAATCTTTACAAAGCGGAATTTTACAAATGGCGACGATAAAGCCAATTTGCTTTTTATGATTATGATGGATCTTCAGTTATTGATTGGCCTCATATTATATTTTGGAGGTGTGTGGTTCGATCGCCTCAAACACTTGGGCGAAAATATGAAGGACCCAATGCTTCGGTTTTTTACCTTAGAGCATGGCCTTCTCATGATTATAGCTTGGGTACTGGTACATGCCGGGCGCACAGCGGTAAAGCGTGCACCCACCCCTGCAGCAAAATTCAAAAAGGAATTAATTTATTTTGGTATAGCATTGCTGATTATACTAATAGCTATACCTTGGCCGTTTAGAGAAGCAGGGGTAGGTAGAATGTGGTTCAGGTGGTTTTAAACTAAAGAAAATATTAATAAATAAGCAGTAAGAAAAAGTGATTTATGATGGTGGAAAATAAGAATGAAAGGCCGGTAATTTTAGTTACCAATGATGATGGAATAACAGCGCCGGGTATTGCCAGCTTAGTGGAGGCAGTAAAGGATTTGGGTGATGTAATAGTGGTGGCACCAGATAAGCCACAAAGCGGCATGGGGCATGCTATCACCATTGGCGTTCCCCTAAGGTTGAATAAGGTAGATGATATTATAGATGGAGTTACCTCCTATCAAACAAGTGGCACGCCGGTAGATTGTGTAAAACTGGCCGTAGATAAAATTCTGCATCGCAAGCCGGATATATGCCTAAGCGGTATCAATCATGGGGCTAATCATTCAATCAATGTGATTTATTCAGGTACCATGAGTGCCGCAATGGAAGCATCTATTGAAGGTATTCCTTCTGTTGGTTTTTCATTGCTCGACTTCCGGTTTGAAGCAGATTTTACTGCCAGTAAGTTTTTTGTACGCAAGATTGTAGAAAGCCTTTTAAAGGCGCCCAAAAATGTAAAGCATCTTTTGCTCAATGTAAACATACCTGCAGTTCCATTAGAATTGATGAACGGCATAAAAGTTTGTAAACAGGCTTATGCAAAGTATGATGAAGATTTTGATGAACGCCAAGATCCACATGGGAAAAAATATTATTGGCTTACTGGTGAGTTTGTAAATTTTGATACCAGTGAAGATACAGATGTGTGGGCACTTGAGCACAATTATGTGAGTGTAGTGCCCGTACAGTTTGATCTTACTAATTATGAACTGAAAAAGCAACTTGAACAAAACTGGGATATTTTATGATCTTCAAAAAAGACAACTTTGTATTTGGCCTTTCGCTCGGTTTAATAGCGCCCATTATCGCAATGCTCATTTACAAATTGTATAAATTAGAGGGGCTTTCTATTGCCGAAATGTTTCAGTGGTTCAAGCTCAATCCAAATCTGGTATCGGGTTTCATCAGTGTTTCTTTATTGGCTAATGCCATCCTGTTTACCATCTACATCAACGGACATAGAGATAAAACCGCCAAAGGAATTTTTGTATTGACAATCATCTACGCAGTAGTAGCTATGATCTTTAAATATTATTGATTTTATCCAAAATTTGTAATTCATTTTTGTATTGCTTCTCTTGATGTACTTTCTATCAATATCTTCTTCCTTGTTTTTGTTCGATAAAGTTTAGCAAAATTTGTTAATTGAATTGCTGGGTTGTTGATTCAAAGGGTGATGCATAACAGACTGTGCTTGCTGCTTCGGTGGAATTCAATGAACTTTTAGCCCGAATGTCTAAACAGGTATTAAAATCGGTAACCCACATTCCAAATTTTCAGATCAAAAATCAATATACCTTAAATTTTTATCAACCAAAATACCGGATGATAATTTTAAATTAAAGGAGACATCTTGCTTGGCTTTCATTTTTATAATGAATAAATCATCATTGCCATTCAGTGCAGCTTTATTTCCTACATTCAAAAAAGTAGGATAGAGTACTTTGTTGCCATCGGTATGTAAGCGGTCGTTGGTAAAATTCTCCATTGCACCGGTATGTATAGACTGTATGCCTATAAATTCATATTCCTGCTGGTTGTAGGGCAATGCAAAACTTAGCGCATTCACGTTTACCAGATTTACTCCTTTTACCAATAGGTCTATGGTTTCGCCTGACTTGTATTTTTGTTTAGAAGTGCTAATTTGTAAAGTGCCGGCCACCTTGGGCGCGCTATCCTGAATGGGTATGCCGCCATTTAATTGTGTAGCCACTACTGAAATATCGTAAGCGTCTATCAAGTTGTTTTTATTGATATCACCTTTGCTGATGTATCCTTCAAAGTCGGCATCACCTTTGCGCAATCCGGTATAATTAATATAAGAGGTAAGATCATTATTGTCAATCTTATGATCATTATTGATGTCGCCAGGTACATAGCTTTCAGTGCCCGGCACTTTGAATACAAAAAGCTCACTGCCTGAACCATAATTATTTCCTGCCTCCGTTACCGATAACCTGATATATCGAACTAAGGGGTGGTTGGGCAAAGTAAAAGTCTTTTTATTGTTATCTCTTTTCCAGTCGAATGTGCCTGCGGGAGTCCATGTATTTTTATCTAAACTATATTCTATGCTCCCTTTGGTGATGATACCATTTCTGCCACTAATGCGGGGTACGTATTCCATCCTATCTATTTGATTGATAGTTTTCAAGTCCATCGTAATACTGAATGGCACAGCCTTTTGGCCATATTTAGTATGCCAGAGATCCTTTTGATCAAAGTCGAATAATCTGTTGATTTCATTATCCTCTTCATCAACTGCCGAACAAGTGGCAGCAATATCATGAATGGCAAATTCAAGCGGGTTCCTTTTTGTTTGAGCCTCTATTGTAGTCCACAAGGAAGTCCCGGTTTTGTTTACTGCTCTTATTTTAAAACTATATTTTGTTTCTGGCTGAAGGTTTTCAAATAGAAATTGATTTTCTCTGATTAATGTATAACGCATATCATTAAATGCTATTTCATAAAAATCAGCATTGGGAACCTTGGCCCAAGTCAGGTTAAGTGTATAAGCTGTTTTGTTACTGTCAATTACTCCTGCATTTAAAGGGGCAGCCAGGCTTCCGGCATGGACTTTTGAATGATCAGTAGGTTTGTATTGAAACCCTTTTATCTCCAGAAAAATATTGGTGGTAGAAATATTTATGGGTGATACTTTTACCCAGACCTGTGGATTTTTAATCATGCTTACTTTTTCAAATTCGCTGCCAGATGTAGCATATAGGTTTAGGTTGGGTTGAGCATTATAAAAATATACATTGGTTTTTTTATTAAAAGCCTCCTCAGATTGTACTTCATTTAATTTTAGCTTTTTACCTGATAGCGTTACAGAGATATTTTTTGGTGCAGTGGTTACATTTACTTTTACGATTGTTGTTTTTTGTTTTATGAAGCCATTATAATCACCTTTTGTTTTATGAATCTTAATTGTGGCGAGATCACCTGTTAAATCAGATTCAATCAATGTGGAAGTGCCAATTCCATTTTTATAAGATTCTGTTACACCATCATCATCATATTGTGTAAATGAAGATTTCCCAAAGGGGTACACCTCGTAAGTGCGGTTGCTTTCATTTATTTCATTTACATGATTATTGGGGTTATTCATGGGAATGATTGCGCCGCTTTTTACAAAAACGGGTAACTTCCACAGAGGCGCATCTATGTTGTTGATGATGCAATTGCCCGAATATGCTTCGCCGGAGAAATAATCTATCCAGCTTCCTTTGGGTAAATAAATATTATTGCGGATATCATTTCCCTTGGCATCCATTTTAGTAGATTGATAAATGGGCGCTACTAAAAAATAAGGGCCATACATAAATTGATATTCTGTTTCCTTACCCAACGTATATGAATTGGCTTCTTCAGTGAACATAGCGCGGATCATAGGCAAACCGTTCACAGCTTCCTTTGCAATACTGTAGGTATAGGGCAGTAGTGCCGATTTTAATTTAAGATAGTTCCGATTGATAGATGTAGCCGGCTCGCCCAAGGCCTGTGGGTATTTTGGATTGGCACCCCATCCATCCATGTTTAATTGCATTGGGGTAAAAGTTTTCCATTCAAATTCCCGTGTATTTACCACAGGATTTTCTCCACCAAATATTCCGTCCATGTCTGATGTAATGTTTGACATACCCGACAACCCTGCGCCAATAAACGTAGGAATATGAAAACGAATGTATTCCCAATTTCCTCCTGTTTGGTCGCCACTCCATACAGTGGAGTACCGCTGTGTACCCGCCCAGCCATCTACTGTAATTAAAAAGGGGCGGGCATTATTGCCATAGTAAGGAAGTATGTGGCCCACATCTGCTACTCCGTTTAATCCAAAAGAATATCCTGCCCCTACCCATGCCACATCAGTTTTCAATACACGTACACCCGCATCGCGCACTTCTTTCACTATATCTCTTTGCAATAATGCACTGATGCCTTGCTTGGGATGCAGGTCAGATTGTGTCCAAAGGCCAATTTGAACTCCATGATTACGTGCATAATCTCCAAAAGATTTTAAGTTGGCTATGTTGCTATCTAAGGTACTCGTTTGCCCGTAACCGGCGCCATACCCATCATTAGGCAATATCCATCCTAACGGCATGTCAGATTTTTGATAGCGATCAATTACAGCACGAGCTGAAAACTGATAATTGTTTTTTTCGCCATTCAAAGATTCTTTTATACCGCCATTATCCTTTTGGCTTTCTTTATACCGCTTGCCATCTTCAAAGAGGATGCCTGAGGAATCTTCTTTCCAAAAGTCCCTGTTGTATGCATTTAAATGACCTTCATAAAACGCAAATTTGGGAAGTAAAACCGGATTGCCTGTTAGCTGATAATAATCATTCAATAGCTTGGCCGTTCCATCATCTATCATTAAAAAAATATCGAGATAATCTGTGTTGTGTGTTAAAATAACCGTTCCTTTTTCTTTTTCGCCAAAATCATATTTGCCTGGTTTGAAGGTGTGAAACATTAATCCATAACCATTGGTGGACCAATAGAACGGGGCAGGGGAGGCCACGCCACCATCTGTCCAACTATTTTCATTTACGATGGCGATGCTATTGCCTTTGTGTGAAAATCGCCCGTTTTGTACACCGCCTCCATAAAAATATTCTGTGGTATTTTCTTTTAGTGCCAAAATTACTTTGCCACCCTCAAACCTAACAGGCGCCGTCGTTTCCAGCGCTACCCTTTGGGTGTTTTTGTTAACTATCCTCATCAAAGAATTTGATTTATTAATCTGGATAGTAATGATTGCACTGGATAAAGAAATAGTTTCCCCATCGTCATTCATCATAAGGTTTTTAACAGTAGTTCGTGGGTTTTCTACTAAAATATTAGCCGGAGGATTAGATTCCGGATTTCGAATAATGCCACCTTCCGGATCTTCAAAAAGCCGAAAAATATTTTCTCCATAGAAATCGATTGTGAGGCGGTGAGCATCAGAAAACACTACTTGGAAAGTAGTAGGGTTTATTTGTTGTGCCGTCTCAATTTTGCACGATAAGGAATCTTTTGTAGCAACAGGCTGTGCAGCTACCTGTAAAAGAGCGCAGGAGAGGATTAAGCCTAAAATAACTTTTACTATTTTATAAACCTGAAGATGTTGTTTCATCGAGAATAGAATAAAAAAGTGATCAAAAAATATTGCTGGTATAAGGTAAAAATAACTGAATACTGTGGTATAGTAGCAATTGAGTTTTTTGATAATAATAGTGCTATTGAGAGTATGCCCCGATAATACCTGACACAAAGTATAGCAGCAGTTTATTTATCATGCGGAATGCCGCTTATTGGTGCACGTATGGGGCCGTATTTATTTCGAATTTACCCAATGGCAAGAAAAGTGGGGAAGCTTTATCTAAATTGGTTTTATTAAATATACACTTAGCACTATTTTTTTGAAATTTTGTTTCTTTCATTCTTTTTAACAATCCAACTTTTAAGGGGCTTCGTAAATTTGAGTAAACATCAAAAAAAATGAAAAGATTATTCTCAATTTTTTTTATGATTTGTATTTTTTCTACACTCACATCTTGTGCACAAAGAGCTTCTCACAAAGGTGGTACTCCCAATAAAGATTTATCTAAATACCAAAAGGCCACGTTTGCAGCAGGTTGTTTCTGGCACGAAGAGGCTTTATTTGAAAGTGTAAAAGGAGTAGTAGAAGCAATTTCCGGATATGCCGGTGGTACTACCGCAAAGCCTGATTATGAAGAAATAGAAAATGGAAATACCGGCCATGCAGAATCAGTGCAGGTTTATTATGACTCTTCTATAATCTCTTATGCCACCTTATTGGAAGTTTATTTTGAAGGCCAGGATCCTACATCGGTTAATGGGCAAGGCCCCGATCGCGGTACGCAATACCGTTCTATCGCGTTTTATACTAATAGTGCAGAAAAAGGTGAGATTAAAAATTATATTCAGAAATTAGAAGTTAGCCATCGGTATAATAGGCCGTTGACTGTACAGGTAAGGAGGCTCAATAAATTCTGGCCGGCTGAAGATTATCATCAAAATTATATTGCCAACAATCCTGATAGCAGGTATGTACAAACAGTTTCCATTCCTGAAATAAAAAAGTTTCAAAAGCAATATCCTGAATTAATTAAACCCGGACACTTCTACTAAGTAGTTTCAAAATAGGGCTGTAGCTTTTCCCTTATTTCCTTAGGAAGCTCAGCTCGGCTCATTGTTTGGGCATTCATAAAGTAGAGTGTTACTACCCCAGTATTCAACAATTCCTTTTGTTCATTATAGATAGCGCCATCAAAGATAATTTTGTGATGAGCAGGCAATTCTTTTAATGTAATAGTAACTGTAAGCAGGTCGTCATACTTTGCCGGACGCAAAAAACGTATGTGCATGTCTGTTACAATCAACATTACCCCCATAGCTTCAATGGATTTATAGGTAAAACCAATCTGGCGCAGGGCTTCAGTACGGCCTATTTCATAAAATTGAGCATAGTTGCCATGATACACAACGCCCATCTGATCTGTAAGTGCGTAATGTACTCTTATGTTTGTGCTTGATGTGTACAAGTGTATTGTTTAGTAATGGAATGTTATTTATTGATCACCGCATCAAGGCTTGCTTTGCCAGGGCCGCATAATAGAATTACAAAAGCTACTGTCAGGTAAAGGAATCCTTTTTCGCCTTTTCCCAGAATATCGGCATTGTTGGCTACAAATACCACTACGCTCATGCCAATTACAATGGGAATAACTGCCAGCCTGGTAAATAAACCAAGTATGACGAATATGCTACAAAAAAATTCTGCAAAGATGATAAGTGCCAGAGAAATAGTAGAACCTAAGCCAGCGAAACTAATAAATGTATGTCGCATAGAATCAAAGTGGGTGAGCTTTTTGTAGCCATACGTTAATAATAAAATGCCTAACGCTAATCTCAAGATTAACATGCTTAGATTGAATGCAGTGGCTGAATGGTGAGTAGATAAAAACCGTTTCATTTCATTTTTATAATTTGATTAACAAAGGTTTGCACAATTTACTTTCTTTTTGCTACAGGTTAATAAAAAGAAATAGTGGACAGGTGTTTGTATTTTTGCGAGCAAAAATAGTATTCTGTTTCTATTTCAATAGTGTTTAAAAACATAAATATTTTTTTGATGAAGCGTATAATCCTTTCTCTCATTTTCAATGCTTGTTTTTTAGGTGCCTTTTGCCAGGCCAATTATGTAATTGCAGACCATGAGCAGGATTATAAAAAGGCAAAGGAATATTTTATTCAGGGAAATTATGCATTGGCATATCCTATTCTAAAGCCATTGATAGATCAATACCCTGAAAATACAATCAGCAGCCATGCATACCTGAATCAGGATATTGAGTATTATTATATTGTATGTGGGCTTAAATTAAATCAATCAATAGCTGAGGAAAGTGCAAAACTTTTTATAGATGCAGCCAATAACGAACCGCGGCAGCAGATGATGAGTTTTCATCTGGCTCGATATTATTTTACTCGAAATGATTTTGCCAGAGCTATTGTGTATTATGAAAGAGCAGGATACGACAATCTGAGTAATGAGGAAATTGCAGATGCAAAATTTGAGCTTGCTTATTCTTATTTTAGTACGGAAGCATTTGATAAAGCAAAGCCACTTTTTAATGAAATACATCAGCTTCCTTCAAATAAATACTACAATGCTGCCAATTATTATTATGGCTACCTGAGTTATCAAGATAAGGATTTTACTGAGGCTTTAACTTCCTTCAAACAAATATCCAATACAGAGAAATATAAAAATATAGCGCCTTATTACATTGCACAGATTTTGTATTTTAATGGGGATCATGAAAAGGCGTTGCAATATGCAGAAACAGCATTGTCGCAGCCTAATACCAGCTTTAGTAAAGAATTAAAATTACTTACCGGTCAAATTTATTTTGAGAAAAAACAATTCAATAAAGCATTACCTCTACTGGAAGACTATGTGAAAAATTCTGATAAGGTTTCTAAAGAAGTAATGTATGAGCTCAGCTACTGTTATTACAATGCCAATCAGGTAGAGCAGGCTATTGCAGGCTTTAAGCAATTAAGCAATGAAAAGGATTCTCTTGGACAAAACTCTATGTACCTCTTAGGCGACCTGTATTTGCGAACGAATCAAAAGGCCAATGCACGCAATGCTTTTAAATACAGTGCCGATAATAACAGTAATCGTTTTCAGCAGGAAGTTTCGCGGTTTAATTATGCAAAACTTTCTTACGAGTTGGGGTATAATGATGTGGCGCTTGCATCAATCAATAATTTTTTAGACCTATATCCTGCCTCACCCTACGCAGGAGAAGCAAAAGAAATACTGATTAACCTGCTGGCAAATTCTAACAACTATGCCGATGCACTAAAATTATATCAATCTTTTTCTAAGCCTACTGCTACCATGCAGCGGGTGTATCCAAAAATATTATTTGGAAGAGGCGTGGAGTATTTAGGTAATCAACAGCCCGATGAGGCAGATAATCTTTTTACCAAAATAACGAAAGATCCTAATGCAGGTAATGTGCTTCCTTTTGCCTGGTTTTGGAAGGGCGAAATTGCCTATAGGCAAGCACGTTATGAGGATGCAGTAAAATATATCACCAGCTACCTGAAAGACGGAGGCATGCAAGGCGAGGCAACGCCAGCCAATGGCCATTACATTTTGGGTTATAGTTATCTGAAACTTCAAAATTACAGCCTGTCTGCTCAAAATTTTAAAGAGGTAGCCAGTACTATTAGTGCTTCCTCATCTGCCATTCAGCAAGATGCGTATGTGCGCACAGCAGATGCTTATTTTATGCAGAAAAATTATAGTGTAGCAAAAGACCTGTATCAAAAAGTGATTAATAGCTCATTACCTCAAAGTGACTATGCACTCTATCAGCAGGCGCTGATAAATGGAATAAATAATGCGCCTGAGAAAATTAAAACATTCAATACATTAGTACAGCGCTATCCCAATAGTGATCTTGTACCTGAGGCATATATGCAAATTGCTAACTCCTACATGCTGCAAGAAAAATTTAGAGATGCTATTCCTGTATTAAATAAAATACTGAGTGATCAAAAAGCTACGGGCCTTTATCCAAAGGCATATTTAAAACTTGGATTGTCTAATTACAATTTGAATAATAATAGCGAAGCGCTGAAAAATTACCAGCAGTTGGTAAACCAGTATCCTGCATCTGATGAGGCTACAGAAGCCATGGATAATGTACGCAACATATATATTGAAATGGGCAAGCCGGATGATTATGTAAACTTTGCAAAAAAAGCTGGAATAAACGTAAGCATTTCTGAGGCAGATTCACTCACTTATACAGCAGCAGAGCTGAAATATTCAAGTGGGGATTGCAGCGCTTCGATTGATGCGTTTAAAAATTATCTTAGCAAGTATCCTACGGGTGCCTATAGCATCAATGCACAATTTTATATGAGCGAATGCTATGCGAAGAATAAGGATTGGCAAAACGCAGTATCAGGCTACGAAGCTGTGGTAAATAAGGGCAGCAGTGCTTTTGCGGAAAGAGCTGCTTTGGCGGCTGCACGTATTTACTATATCGAATTGCAAGATTATCAGAAATCTAAAGGATTGTTTGCAAAACTTTTATTGCTATCTACTACACCGGAAAATCAATTGGAGGCACTTAGAGGGCTCACCAGAAGCTACTATCAAACCAAGGACTTTGCAAAGGCAAATGATGCCGCCAAAGAATTGTTGACCAAGAAAGGAATAAGCACCGATGATAAAGCTATTGCCAATCTGGTGCTTGGTAAATCATTGCAGTCGAATAACCAATGTGGTGAGGCCATGGATGCATTTAAGCAAGTAGCAATATTGAATAAGGGTGCATGGGCAGCGGAGGCCCGATATGAGATAGCCCACTGCTATTACATCCTTAATCAATTGGGCGCCTCTGAGAAAGCAGCAATGGAAGTGATAAAAATAGCAGGGGCTGATTATTGGGTAGCCAGGTCCTACATTCTGCTGGGCGATATATATCTGGCTCAAAAAGATTATTTTAATGCAAAGGCCACATACAAGAGTGTAGCTGATAATGCAACAGTTGCCGAATTAAAAAAGGAAGCTCAAGAAAAATTAGATAAAGCCATTAAAGAAGAACAAAGCAATTCAAAAGTAGAAAGCACTCAAAAAAATATTCAATAAACGAATGACCTATTAAGTTGTTATGAAAAAAAGATATTTTAAGTTTCTGTTGGCAACATTTTTTGCACAATTACTGTTTGTAAAAAATTATGCACAGGTAGATACCACGCACAGGCAAACGATTGAGATTACCTCCAGTTATAAACCTGCCTTGCGAGATGTGGTGAAAATAAATCTATACGCTACGGCACCGCCGGCCGATACTAGCAGGCCTCGCCTTGCCTATAATATTCCGGCACAAAATTTATTTTACTTGTATCAGCCTGTTACGCTAAAGCCATTTGCTTTGCAGAGCGATACCAGCTTATTATTGGGTGGGCGCAATATTTTAAAAGTTGGATTTGGCAATTTTACTACTCCCTATATTGCTGGTGCTATGAGCTTTGGCGATGGAAAGAAAAATTTATTGAATATCTATGGCGATTATATTTCTTCAAAGGGAAAAATTGCCAATCAGGATTTTAGTGAATTAAAATTAAAAGGTACAGGAAGTATTTTCAATGCGGGCCATGAAGCCTATGGTAGTGCAGCATTTGCCCAACATGAATATTACCAATATGGATACGATCATAATGCTTTAAATTTTGATAAAGACATGCTGCGTCGTAGTTATCAGGATTTTGCTTTTTCTGCAGGATATAGAAATACAGAGGTAAATAGTGTAGGTATAAATTATGATCCGCATATTACATTTCACTCATTCAACCGCCAAAATAAGGTAGGTGAAAATACTTTTTCATTTGTATTGCCTGCAACAAAAAAATTTGGTGATCATGTAGAAGTAAAGGTTTCAGTATTGGGCAATGTAAATGCTTACCAGCTTAAGAGCAGCAACCTGAAAATAAATAGTCAGCTTTACCAAATAGCGCCAGAACTCGCATACTATAGTGATAGGTTCAATTTTCATGGGGGTATCACACCTTCTTGGAATAACAATGTTGTAAGTATATTACCTAACCTGTATGGTGAGTTGCAATTACAGAAGAAAGTATTTATGCTACAGGGAGGATGGGTTGGCAGGTTTATCAATAATAGTTTTCGTAGCCTGAGCAATGAAAACCCTTATATAGAAGATCCTGTGTTTTTTTACAACACAAAGGAAATGCAATACTATGGCGGCATAAAAGCTACTGTAGGGCAGCATTTTACTTTTAACGCAAAGGCAGCATTCATCACCTATAATAATATGCCATTGTTTATAAACGATCAGGTAAATGGAAATACTTTTTTGGTGGTGAATGAAAGCCGGATAGATAATTTTCAAATTCATGGTGATTTAAATTTTATCAGCCAGGATAAGTTTACACTTACCGGTGCACTGGATCTCAATACTTATGGCAGCCTAAAAGATAATACAAATGCCTGGGGGCTTTATCCTTTAAAATTGCAAGGCTCTTTTAGGTGGAATGCCTTTAAGCAATTGCTTTTTAAAGCAGACCTTGCGGCCTTTAGTGGTGCAAAGGCATTTGATCATGGCCAAGTAAAATCATTAAAAGGTGGAACTGATTTGAGCGCCGGTGGTGAATTTAAGATTAATAATAAATTCAGCGCCTGGCTTGATTTTGATAATATTCTCAATAGTAAATATCAAAAATGGAACAACTATGCGGTATATGGGTTTCAGGCAATAGGTGGAGTAATTATTCATTTTTAAAAATATTGAAACTGCCTTAATAAAGATTTAGCTTTGCCAATATATGGAGCAAATAATTTCTTCGTTTATTATTCAATCAGATATCTGCACACTACCGGAATTGGGTAGGTTCAAAAAAGTGGTTTCTTCAGCAACAACTGATGTGGCCAATCAGCAAATTTTACCGCCCAAAGAGGAAATTATTTTTCAGGAGCAATCAGGGGATCTTTCTGAGGAGTTAATTCATTACAATGCATTAAAAAAAAATATAACAGATGGTGAAGCTGCACAAGAGCTAATGGAATGGTGCCACTATACTAAAGAAAAATTGAAGAGTAGTGAATCAATAATGCTGTCTAATGTGGGAACATTAAAGATGACCTACAGCGGTTCAATTTATTTTGAACAGGCGGATATAGCTGCGCCTCGGGCCATCAATGCTCAAAGGGTAATTCATGAAAATGCGGAACATGCAGTATTGGTAGGCGATAAAGAGTCAACCAATACCAAAATGAGCGAATATTTAAACAATGAAGTGAGCGAAAAAAATGGATGGTGGAAGAAGGCAGCACTCATTCTGGCACTGTTGGCTTTGCTCTTATTAGTATTGTTTTACCGCCAGTATGATGCACAGAATAAATTTGGAAATAGATCCTTCTTTACTGTTGAAACACCAGGCAAAACCTATATGACTCCTTAAAAAATTTTTCATTTTAATTTTTGCAAATGACTTTAAGCGCTTGTCCGGCTTGTAATTCTGAAGATGTACATTTTAAACTCTCAGTAAAAGATTTTTCAATATCCGGAGAAATATTTGAGGTATGGGAGTGTAGCAAGTGTTCTTTAAGATTTACGCAGAATGCGCCCTCTGAAGAAAATATTGGACCTTATTATCAATCTGAAAACTATATTTCGCACTCTAATACAAACAAGGGCCTTGTAAATAAATTGTATCATAGTGTAAAGAAAATAACCCTCAACAAAAAGAAAAAAATAATAAAAAATGCCACTGGGTTTTCTACAGGTAAAATTTTGGATGTTGGTGCGGGTACTGGCGCATTTCTGAATACAATGAGGCAGGGCGGGTGGCAGGTTTCGGGTATAGAGCCTGATGTAATAGCCAGAAAAAATGCTTCAGATCTTTATCGCTTAAATCTGCTCGATCAGGAAGCTTTAAAATCTTTTACACCGGCATCTTTCGATGTGATTACCATGTGGCATGTACTGGAACATGTGCATCAGTTAAATGAAACAATTGCACTTCTTATGAATTTATTAAAACCCAACGGAAAATTAATTATTGCCGTACCAAATTATACAAGTTTTGATGCTCATTATTATAAAGAGTTTTGGGCCGCTTATGATGTGCCCCGCCACTTATACCATTTTTCGCCAGATGCAATGAAGAAATTATTGGTTGATCATGGAATGAATAATCCTGTGCTTTTACCTATGTGGTTTGATAGCTTTTATGTAAGTATGCTTAGCGAGAAATATAAATATGGGAAAAGTCGTCTGGTACAGGCTTTTTTTACGGGGCTTAAATCAAACTTAAAAGCACGCAACAAGATTGAAAATTGTTCCTCGGTAATTTACATCAGCGCCATCAAACCTTGATGTTATCTTTTGTCAATTCTCCATTTAAAGTGCGCCATATCTTTAATGGATTTTCATTTCTCAATTCATCAGGGAGCATATTATTGCTCCAGTTTTGAAAAGCGATAGGCCGCGTAAAACGCTTAATGCCATCGGCGCCTACAGAAGTAAAACGAGGATCTGTACTGGCAGGGAAAGGGCCGCCATGCTGCATTGAGAGGCATACGGCCACACCGGTGGGCACACCATTCAGGATTATGCGTCCGCAAAAATTCTGTACTATTTCTAATAAAGGTTTATTTTTTTTCAATTCACTTTCTGAGCCCCATATAGTACCAGTAAGCTGGCCTTGCATTGAAGAAGCTACCTGAATCATCTCTTCCATATTCCTGCATTTTACTAAAATGGAGTAAGGTCCAAATACCTCATGGTGCAAGGTTTTATTTTTTAGAAAATATCGAGCATCTACTTCTGCTATTAACGGTCTTCCTTCTCTTTCTCTTACTTCCGGTTTGGCGAGTACAGTTACCCCTTTCTGTCTTAGTGAGGTATTTTCATTTTTGATATATGATTTTTTAATCCCTTCATGAAGCATTTTAGCAGCAGGGCTTTCAAGTATTTTTTGAGATAATATTTTTTTGAATTTATTGAGTTGGTCGCTTTCTATACCAACCATGATTCCCGGATTAGTACAAAATTGGCCTACACCTAATACCACCGATTTGGCCATAGTGTCGGCTATTTCTGATGCCTTTGATTTTAACTGGCCTGGTAGAAAAAAGACAGGATTGGTGCTACCCATTTCTGCAAATACGGGAATAGGAATTTCTCTTGCATTTCCCCAATCAAATAATTGTTTACCTCCGGAGAATGAACCAGTAAAGCCTACTGCCTTGGTAAGTGGATGGGTGACCAGGTATTTGCCCACTTCAAAAGATTCACCTTTAATGTGTGTAAATATTCCTTCTGGCATTTTACATTCCTTTGCGGCCCGTAAAATGATATCTGCCACCAAAGTGGATGTTCTTATATGTGCAGGATGGGCTTTCACTATTACGCTGCATCCTGCTGCAAAAGCACAAGCCGTATCGCCACCGGCGGTAGAATAAGCGAATGGAAAATTACTTGCCCCAAATACAATCACTGGACCTAAGGGAATCATCATTTTACGTAAGTCTTCCGGGATGTTTTTTTCTATGGAGGCGGTATTGATACGGGCTTCCAGCCATTCGCCACTTTTGCAGGCATCAGCATACTGCCGTAATTGCAAAACAGTGCGGCTCCTTTCATTGATCAATCTGGCAGTAGTAAGATTTGTTTCTTTGGCTGCGGTAGCAATTAGTTCATCGCCACTTTGCTCTAATAGCTGAGCTATTTTATACATAAATGTTTTTCTTTTTTCAAGGGAATACTTTCTGTATGTTTCAAAAGCTTTATTGGCTTGTTGCATGGCTTTATCAAGCCTTTTTATATCCATAGTATTTTTCATGTTGATTATTTTATTAATTAGAAATTTTCAAATGAGTATTACCAACTACCAGAGCCGCCGCCACCAAAGCCTCCTCCGCTAAAGCCGCCACCACCAAAGCTTCCACCACTACTTCCAGAGCTTGCAGGTGTGCTGTAAAAATTCTGTGACATTGAATTCATTGAATGATCCAGGCTTGTAAGAAATGAATTAGTGGTGAAATTATTACCATAATGTGAAGAAGCGTACCAATTGGGTGGTGGCACATCCAGGCCTTTTAGCTTGTCTTTCCACTTTACTGCAATATTAAAAACAATTGCATAGGGCAATACCTTATCAAAATAAAGTGGATCCTGATGAAGAAATTCCTGAAGGCGGTCTTTTTCTACGCGCAATAAAAATTCCTTAAATCCTGCCAGTTGCTGAAATAGAAGCGTTCCTTTTGGGGTTCTTTTGGTCATCAAAAATCCAAAACCTGCAATGCTTATGCCAGATAAAATAAGGGCGAGGCCTTGCCACTTATAAATTGGCCATTCTCTAAATAGATTAAACAAACCTACCAACAATGTGACAAAACCCAGCAGCACAAAAATGTAAACAATACCACGGGAATATTTTACATAATAGTCATCCCGGTCTATTTCTTTTTCCAACTGCCTTTGTGTGTTTTCCATTGTTTTATAAAAAACATTTTTTAGATCATCGAGATGTACGCTATCACCGGATTGGAAAAGGCCATTAAAAAAAGTTTTCTCGAACTCATACGCATTTTCGGGTAAATCCTTTAGTTTGATAAATTCGTAATCCGTTGTTTTTACAAATCCCAGAGGTGATTCTTTTTTTGATTCTTTTATTTTTAAATATCCGGCTGCACCCCAATAGGGTACTAATGCGGTGAGGTCGCGTTTGTTTAATTTGTTGTCAAATACATATCCTGCTACTGATGGGTTTACTTTTTCAGGCGGATAAAATTCAGTCTGAATAGTGGCTGCATCATCTTTGCCCCATCGCCGCCAGATGTAGTACATAATGATGAATATAAATGCGGGAAGTATGAGCCAGCCAATACCCTTATTTTTATAATCGGGCTGAGTTAAAAAATCCTTTGGAAAACGAATGCCAATTGTGATTCCTTCATAAGGCTGTAATGCTTTAGTTACAAAGCCTGCCATCAATCTATTACCTGACCAATTGCTGATGCTGTTGTTTTCTTTAGACCCGATGATACCAGTACTTACAAAGTATTCTGGTGCTGTAGGTAAAGCATTGTAAAGATGGATTGAATAAGAAAAGGAATCTGTTATTGCTTCCGTTTCATTACCGGTAAGGTTATAATAAAATTCATCATAGCCTTTAAAAAAATTAATCGCATTTTGTACACGGTAGTGAATTACATAAGTCTGCTTGCCCTCTACCAGTTTATTTTTTTTGCCAATCTTAATTATCTTATAATCACCTTCATTATTTATTTCGTATTTTTCATCATCTACTTTTATTTGATCTATCAATAGCAGCCTTTTTCCGCCAGATTGCCAGCCGGGTGATGCTTTTTCTGAATTAACAATCGTTTCAGATATGGGGTATTTATAAATAATTTTTCTGAAGAGGCCGTGCCTTGGTGTACTAAATGTTACATTGAACTCTTCGGTAATAGAAAGAGATGCGTCTTTATTGACTATGATGTTTACATGGTAATTGTTAATGGTATAGTACGGTTGAGCCCCACCGATCAACGAAAAGAAAATACAAAAAAGTACCAATGCAAAATATTTCTTCATTTTGCTTTTTTAAAATTTCACCTCTACATTTTGTGCTTCCTGAGGATTTTCAAGTTCATAAAATTCTCTTGTTTTAAATCCAGACATATTAGCCAGAATCAACGTTGGGAATTGTTGAATAGAAGTATTGTAATCACGTACCGTGGCATTATAATACCTGCGTGCATTGGCAAGGTCGCCTTCGATTGATTGAAGAGCTGTTTGAAGTTCCAGAAAATTTTGATTAGCCTTTAAGTCTGGATAATTTTCTGCTACAGCAAACAAACTTTTTAAGGCATTTCCTAATTGTTGGTTTGCTATTGCAGAAGCCTGTACATCATTAGCAGATACACCGGCTGCCATGTTGCGTGCTTGTGTTACCTTTTCAAAAGTGCTGCTTTCGTGGGCTGCATACCCCTTTACGGTGTTTACCAAATTGGGTATAAGGTCAAATCTTTTTTTGAGAAATACCCGCACATCACTCCAGGCATTATCTACTTTTATTTTATACTTTATGAGCTTGTTATATAATACAATTACCCAGATGATTATTAAAATCAGAATAATAGGTAAAATCAAAATAGCCATGATATATTTTTTTTAAATGAGAAGTAAGAATTGAATTTACAGATTTACCCTCAAACTAACAGGGGGCGTAAAAAATAGGAGCCACTAATTAAAATTTATTTTCATTCTTCTACAGGGCCTCCTTCGGACATAAAGGTGACTCTCTCAAATACCAAGTACCCCCACGGATGCAGAAATAGATTGCTCTGTACATCAAAATTCACATCTGGTCCACCAAAAACATTTCTGAAAGTACCCTTTACATTTTTTACTTCAAAATCCAACCCCTCAGGAGAGCAGTTTAGTACTACCAATACAGCGTCTTTACGAAGAATTTGCATATAGGAAAACAACCTATGATCGTCAGGATGAGAAATTATTTTAGTAATGGTATCTGCACAGCAAGCCCGTAATGATTTATTATTGCTCTTTAGAAAAAGCAAGGTTTTATAAAAATCATTCAATTCATAATCGCCGGTCCATTCTATACTGTCTTTGTCAAAAAAATTTAATCTTTTTTTATTGGGTAATTCTTGCCCTGAATAGATGAGTGGTATGCCCCGCCATGTAGCAGAAAAAACAGCGAATAACTTGGCAGATTCTCCATACTTTTCATACTCAGTTCCGTTCCAGCTATTCTCATCATGGTTAGAGGTGAAATATGCTCTTAACGCATTGCATGGAAATTCTGTTACTGACTTATACAGCACGGTGAGCAGGCTTTGCAGATCCATTCTTCCCTGATAAAATTCTTCAGAAGCATGCATCCATCTCCAGGTATATGAGGCATCAAACACTGTATGATACTCAGGGTGCTCGGTTTCTGCCATCCAAAAAAGCTCTTCTTTTACTTTGTCAACTTTTGTCCGGGCTTCCATCCAGAAATCTAATGGTACCAGATGTGCCATATCGCACCGGTAGCCATCAATATCGGTTTCTTTGATCCAATATTTTAAAACATTCACCATTGCTTTTCGTAGATCCTGATTTTCATAATTTAATTTAGACACATCCATCCAGCCTTCAGGATGTACCGGCTCATTGGTGGCTGTATCCCAGTGATAGTATTCGGGATGTTCTTGTATCCAGTGATGATCATCGCCTGTATGGTCGGCTACAAAATCAATAATCACTTTCATATTATACTTGTGGGCTTCCTGCACCAAATTTTTAAAATCTGCCAGGGTTCCAAATTCAGGATTTATGCCTATATAATCACTGGCTGCATAGTAGCTGCCCAGCGTTCCCAATCTATCTTTTTTACTGATGGGTGTTATGGGCATCATCCACAATATTTTTACGCCCATTGCACTCAGCCTTTGGATGTTTTTTGTAAATGCTTCAAAAGTGCCTTCTGGTGTGTATTGGCGCACGTTTACTTCGTAAATATTTGCCTGTAACGCCCATTTGGGAGCCTGAAATTTTCTTTGCTTTTGCGCCATATTATTTTGTTTATTAAAAATTAAAATTAACCATTATTTCTTTTACATTTTAATAAGCTCATAGGCTATGCTTACCTTTGTACCCTTATTTTTAAAAAGGAAAATGAAGAAGGCCGCTGATGAAAAAATTTAATGTACCTCTTATTTATAGAAGCCGCATAATTACCACCATAAAAAATTCACGGCGTGCGGCTGATAAACTGAAGAAGGATTTTACACCCAGTGTTTTGGATCTTGGCGCACTTCAGATAATCCTTGCGCGCCATTTCGGTTTCTGTTATGGCGTAGAAAATGCAATAGAAATAGCTTTTAAAACAGTTGATGAAAATCAGGGAAAGAGAATATTCCTTTTGAGTGAAATGATTCATAACCCTCATGTAAATGAAGATTTAAAAGATAGGGGAGTTAAATTTTTAATGGACACATCCGGCAATGAGCTGATCCCTTTTAGCAGCCTTAATGCCGATGATATAGTGATCATTCCTGCATTTGGTACCACTTTGCAAATAAGTAAACGCCTGAAAGATGTAGGTGTAAAACTGGAAGCGTATAACACTACCTGCCCGTTTGTACAAAAAGTATGGAACAGGGCAGAGGCTATTGCTAAAAAAAATTATACAGTAATTATTCATGGCAAGCCTCGGCACGAAGAAACGCGAGCCACCTTTAGCAATAGTGAGGTCAATGCTCCTACTGTGATTGTGAAAGATATGGCTGAAGCCATTGAACTTTCAAAATATATTTTAGGCGAATATCCACTCCAAAAATTTTATGATCAGTTTGCAGGCCAGTATTCCGAAGGGTTTAAAATAGAAAATGATTTGGGGCGCATTGGTGTAGTAAACCAGACAACTATGCTGGCAAGTGATACACAGGGTATCTCAGATTTTTTAAAATCGGTAATGATAAAAAAATATGCACTTAATGATAAAGAAGTAGAAGAAAGATTTGCAGATACGCGAGATACATTGTGCTATGCTACCAACGAAAATCAGGATGCCGTTTATTCTTTATTGAATGTGGAGGCTGATCTGGCATTGGTAATAGGCGGGTATAACAGCTCTAATACTTCTCATCTTGTAGAGCTTTGTGAAGAAAAATTACCTACCTATTTTATCTGCTCAAAGGATGAACTTTTGTCTGAGAATGAAGTGAGGCATTTTGATCTTCATAAAAAAGAATTGAAAATTACAACCGGTTATTTACCACAAAAAAGACCGGCAAAAATTATGATTACCAGCGGCGCCAGCTGCCCAGATGCACTGGTGGAAGAAGTTATAGAAAAACTGATACAATTTTACCCAGATGCAAACCCTCTGGATGATGCTTTGCAAAAAATGGTAGCCAACTATCAGGAAAATACACCCTGATCATTTTAATATATTTTGCTCCTTTAAAAAATTATTGAGCGTATTCTTTTATTTTTTGTGATGCCAGCCATCCACTCGTCCATGCGTGCTGAAAATTATAGCCGCCGGTTACCCCATCTACATCTAATATTTCGCCTGCAAAGAAAAGTTGTGGAATTAGTTTGCTTTCCATCGTAAGTGCATTTACCTCATTCAGATTGATTCCTCCGGCTGTTACAAACTCTTCTTTAAAAGTTGTCTTTCCCTTTACCTCTAATTCATAGGCACATATCATCTTGGGCAAAATATTTTGTTGTTTAGCGTTTAGATCGCCCCAGCGTACTTCTTCATCTATACCTACCTGAGCTAATAGAAATATCCATAACCTGTTGGGCAATCCTGCTGGGTTTCTGGAGGATACTTTTTGTGTAGCAATTTGATTTCTTAGTTCTCTTATTTTATCCAGTAGCGTGGTTTCATTAAAGTCAGGTGCCCAGTTGACCTTTATGGAAAACTCATAGTGTGCATTTGCAAGATCCCTCGCTGCATAGGCTGAAAGTTTTAACACTACCGGACCACTTATTCCCCAATGGGTAATTAGCAAAGGGCCTCTTTGCAAATATTTTAATCCTGATATTTTTACTTCTGCATTTTCTATGGTGATGCCCATCAATTGGGTAATGGGATGCCGGGGAATATTAAATGTAAATAATGAAGGAACGGGCTCAATAATGCTGTGGCCAAGGCTTTGAAGCCAATTGTATTGAAGACTTTTGGGAAATCCGCCGCAGGCAATACATACAAAATCAGCAGCCATCGTTGTTCCATCTTTTAGTACGAGCAAGAAGCGTTTCTGCGATGATTCATCAGTATGTGTAATATTTATTACTTCTTTTCCTAATTCTATTTTTATTCCCTGAGCAGTAGCTTCATTCAAAAAGCAATCAACTATTGTTTGTGACGAATTACTTTTTGGAAACATTCTGCCATCTGGTTCGGCTATTAGCTCTACCTGTTGTTGCTGAAACCAATTTATAGTGTCGTTTGTAAAAAACCGGTGAAAGGCCTGCTTCAAAAAGCGCTCACCACGTGGATATTTTTTTATCGTATCTGCTATACTGTTAGTGGCATGGCATACATTACATCTGCCACCGCCACTCACTTTTACTTTGCTTAATAGTTTAAATGATTTTTCCAGAATGGTAATCTGGAGGCCTGTATGATCTTTTGCTGCATTGATAGCGCAAAAAAAACCTGCTGCCCCGCCGCCAATTACAATGAGATGTTTCAATGTTTATAATGATTAAAAGTAGTTTTATTTAAAATTTGAGATTGCTCATAAAGTTCAAATTGTATTTTTTAACCACAATAAAAGAATAATTGGCATTCCGCACTTGAAGCAGAATTAGAATCTAAATTAAGTAAAAGTAATTACCAGAAATTGAGTCAGATACTATGAGTCATTTGGCATTTATTGTTGTATTTGCCCCTGGGTTAAAATTATAATTTAACCAATTCTACTCTTCTGTTTTTTGCTTTGCCTTCTTCTGAGGTATTATCGGAGATGGGGTGATCTTGACCATAGCCTTGTGAAGTTAAACGATCAGGAGATATTCCTGATTTAATAATTTCATTTTTGACAGTTGAGGCTCGCTCTTCTGAAAGTTTTTGGTTATAAGCTACACTACCCGAATTATCAGTATATCCATTAATAGCAATATGTAACTCTTTGTTTTCACTAAGTACCTTCACTATTTCTTTTACTGCTTCTTTCCCATCAGGTTTTAAGGTAGCCTTATCGGTATCAAAGTTGATATGCAAAATTGCTTTTCCTTTTTCTACTAAGTCATTTTTAATTTCATCCGCTTTCATCATTTTTATAGTTTGTACAAAAGCTTTTTTTTGAAGAATATTGATGCTTCCACCTGAAGTTGTACCAGTAAATTGAATATAAATATCTGCACTATCTGATCTGCGGATAATGTAAGTTTTAATATTCTGATCTGGATACCCTATAGATCCATCTTCCCCTAAATAAATAGCCTGATTGTGATATTTTTCATATTCTTCCTGAGATATTTGGCCATCAAATATTTTTACCCCACCTGCTGCTTTTATGGCCTCATCATAGCTGTTTTCAAAATAGGGTAAAGACCAGTCGGCATACCTGTGTGATTTAGGGGTGATATTGGATTTCCAAATTTTTCCTTCTACTGGAATCATCTTTCCAGCAATTGCAAAATATGTTCTATCAAAATTTCGCTGTACCGGGATATTTTGCTCTTCTAAATCTGCAGGCAAACTAAAATAGGGAAAGAATCCCAAATTTTTTGTCGAAATAGGTATTTTATTTAGGTCAAACGCAGGGGTATTCTGTTGCTGTTTTACCTTGGTACTAGTATTATTGGTGTTACGCTTTTGCTGTGCCTCTGATGTGTAGGCTATATGGCTGAATGCAGTTAAGAAAACCAATAACCTTAATAAATAACCTTTTCTTGAAAGTTTGCACATATTTATTTTATTAATGAATTGAAGAAAAGTTTAAATATTTATTGATTGAATATTGATCATTTTTTGACTCTTCTATTTTTTCTTTTTGATAAGATTAAGAATAGGTTTATTGAAATCATACATTCATTAATATGAAAAATAGTTGAATATCAATGCCCTCTTCCCCAACCAAACCAATCATTTCCATTTGCAAAAATTAGTAAAGCAAATAAAATAACCATTCCTACTATTTGTGCATACTCAAGAAATTTATCGCTTGGCTTACGCCCAGTAATCATTTCTACCAATGTGAATACCACATGGCCACCATCTAAAGCAGGTATGGGTAATAGGTTCATAAATGCAAGTATGATTGAAAAGAAGGCGGTGATCTTCCAGAAAGCTTCCCAATCCCAGCCATAATTCGGAAAAATAGAAGCCATTGTTTTAAATCCGCCTAATCCTTTGTACGCACCAGTTTCAGGATTTAATATGAGCTTAAACTGCTGAATGTAAAAATTTAATTGCTCACCAGTTTTTCTTACACCTGCCGGAAACGAAGCCAGAAAACCATATCTTTTTGTTTCTTGCTTTAGCAGCCCTAGGCTATCTGCCTGATCCGTATTGATTAAATAAAAACCAATAGTACCTGCAGTATCTACAAATACTTTTTCATGTACTATCTGATTGTTTCTATCTATGGTTAACGTTACGCTATCGCCCTTCTTTTGTTGAAGAAGGGGTGCCATTTCATCAAAATAATTAACCTTAGTAGAATCTACCCCAATGATTTTATCAAAAACTTGAAGGTGCAGATAATTTTTATTGGGAGAGAGGGAAGTGCCGGTTTCGTTACTGCTTTTTATTCTTGTATCTGCCGATAAAGTGCTGGAGGTAGTTGCGCCGGTTGCAGGATTTTGGAGTGAACCAATTATCACCGGCATTCTTGGCTGGATAAGGGTTTGCCTTTTGCCCTTTTTCTCTACCAGCATTTCTATCATATTTACCGGTACATTTATTTGTTTGGTAATTCCATCCCTTTGTACCGAAATTGTTTTGCCTAACAAAATCTTACCCTGCAAATCATCAAAATATTTTATAGGCTCTCCATTAATTGATACAATCTTATCGCCATTTCTTAAACCAATATCTTTCATCAGGCTATCGGTAACCCATATCCCATATTGAGCATTGTTGATGGGTAATTTTGTTTCTCCCCATTTATAAAGAATCATTGCATAAATGAAAAAGGCGAGTAGCACGTTCATGGTAACGCCGGCTAACATGATGATAAGCCTTTGCCATGCCGGCTTGCTTCTGAATTCCCATGGCTGAGGAGGCTGTGCCAGTTGCTCTTTATCCATGCTTTCATCTACCATTCCGGCTATTTTTACATATCCGCCCAGTGGTAGCCAGCCTACGCCATATTCTGTTTCCCCTATTTTTTTCTTAAAAATGGAAAACCAAGGATCAAAAAATAGATAAAATTTTTCAACTCGGCATTTGAACCATTTGGCAGTAATGTAATGGCCAAATTCATGAATAATCACCAATATAGATAAAGAAAAAATCAGGTAACCTGCCTGTAATCCTACTGCTTGCCAGTTTATTGCTAAAAATGTCATATTGAAATAATAAGATCCTTGTATGTTTTTGTCTTAATGGCTATTCTTTACATTTTAATTAAAGAAGCCGCGAAATTACGTGCCTCACCATCGCTATCAAAATATTCTGAAAGATTTGGCTTTTCTATATAGGTAATTTTTTCCATGCATTGTTCTACTACCGCTGTGATGTCTAAAAATCCGATCCGATTATTTAAAAATGCCCATACGGCTATTTCATTTGCCGCATTTAAAATACAAGGCAGGTTGCCACCTTTTTTCAATGCAACTGATGCCAGGTATAGATTTCTAAAAGTTTTAATATCGGGTTCTTCGAAAGTTAGGGAGGCTATTTTTTTGAAGTCCACCCTTGGGTCTTTAGTAGGTATTCTGTAGGGGAACCCGAGTGCATACTGAATGGGTAATTTCATATCTGGTAGCCCCATCTGAGCTTTGATACTTCCATCTTCAAACTGTACCATGCTGTGTATAATACTTTGAGGATGTATGACTACTTCAATTTGTTCGGGCAAAAGATTAAAAAGCCATTTGGCCTCTATCATTTCCAGGCCTTTATTCATAAGGGTAGCAGAGTCTATGGTAATCTTAGCACCCATATTCCAATTGGGATGTTGCAGCGCATGGTGCTTTTTTACATTTACAAGAAAATTTGGTTTTTTACCAAGAAAAGGGCCACCGCTCGCTGTTAGAATTACCTTTTCAATTTTATTTCTTGTTTCGCCAACCAGGCATTGAAAAATTGCAGAGTGCTCACTATCTACCGGCAAAATAGGAACTCGCTTTTCTACGGCCATTTGCATTACAATATCGCCTGCTACTACCAATGTTTCTTTGTTTGCCAGAGCAACCACTTTCCCGTTTTGAACAGCTTTAAGGGTAGGTTTCAATCCTGCAAACCCTACAATAGCGGCAAGCATTACATCGTAAGTGTCAAAATCGGCTACTTCTTCTAATGCATCTTCACCACAGAAAACTTTTATATCTTTTCCGGAAAGGGCTTCTTTTACTGCCGCATATTTTTGCTTATCGCCTATCACCACAGCGTTTGGCCCAAATTGAAGTGCCTGTTCTATTAATAGTTTATCATTGGTTTGTGCAGTTAAAATTTCTACTTCAAAGATGTCGCTATTGGCTTCAATCACCTTTAGCGCTTGAGTACCCACAGAACCTGTAGATCCAAAAATTGCAATCCTTCTTTTTTGCTGTTCAGCCATATTGTAAAATTAGGGCTTTGCCGAAGAGGCATTTTAAAAAGGGCAATTTAGTTCAATAATTCCTTTAATGCTCTCCTTGCTTTTTCAAATTCAAATTTTGCCAGCAGGGTTTCCATATTTTTTCGGATAGAATCATTCATTAAATTACCCATGGAGCCGGCATGGGTATGGTAAACTGCTCTCTCAGCAACAAAACTGTTTGAGGCCACTTTTTCACCAATTATTAAATAAGCTTCGCGCATAGGTACTCCAGAAATTATTAAACGGTTCATTTCTTCCACTGTAAACAGGTTTTCATATTTATCATGATCCAGCAGTCCTTTCTTTACTTCAATATTTTTTAGCATTAGTAAAATCATGGCAAGGCAATCTTTCAGATTTTTTATAGCAGGAAAAATGGTCTCTTTTAATAATTGAAGATCACGATGATAGCCCGAAGTAAGATTGGTTAATAATAAACTTATTTCATTTGGAATGGATTGTATTCTATTGCAATGAGACCTTACAAGCTCAAATACATCAGGGTTTTTTTTGTGCGGCATAATGCTGCTGCCGGTAGTAAGGTTTTCCGGAAATGAAATAAAATCAAAATGCTGATTTAAATATAATATCGAATCCATGCTAAGGCGGGCAAGCGTTTGAGCAATATTAGACATTGCCTGCGCCAATACTTTTTCTGATTTTCCACGAGTCATTTGTGCATAAACTACATTGTAATTCATTTGGGCAAAGCCCAATAAATCTGTGGTTAACTGCCGATTAATTGCAAATGAACTACCATAGCCAGCTGCACTTCCCAGCGGATTTTTATTAATTACATTCCATGCGGCTAATAATGTTTCTACATCATCGGCGAGGCTCTCAGCATAAGCGCCAAACCATAAGCCAAATGAACTGGGCATGGCCAACTGCATGTGGGTATAGCCCGGTAAATAATCATTTTTGTGTTCTTCACTTTTAATTAATAAAAGTTGGAACAGTTCATTTATTGCAACTGTTATCTGTTCAATTTCATCTCTCAAAAATAATTTGATATCCAGCAATACCTGATCATTACGAGATCGAGCAGTGTGTATCTTTTTGCCGGCTTCGCCCAAAGAAGCAGTGAGCATTTGCTCAATCTGTGAATGAATGTCTTCTACACCGGCATCTATTTTAAAATTTCCTTTTTTGATTTCATTAAATATTTTTTTTAGTTGGGCTTCCAGGCTAGATAGTTCTTTCTCTGTTATTAGATCAATGCTTCTCAGCATCTTGATGTGAGCGAGCGACCCCAATACATCATAGGGCGCAAGTTGAAGATCAAAATTCCTGTCGTTACCGATGGTGAAATCTTCAACCTCTTTTAAAGGAACTGAATTTTTTTTCTGCCAAAGTTTTTTTGCCATGTGCAATTAGGTTATCAATTAAATTGGAATATTTTTTATTAATTCAATATATGTTTTTATACCGGCACTTATTTCGCTCAATAGAATATATTCATCTGCTGAGTGGCTTCTTGCCGAATCGCCCGGGCCTATTTTTATTGCAGGAAAATTCATCAAAGCCATATCAGAAAGGGTAGGAGAGCCATATAGAGGAAGGCCTAAATGTTTTGCTGCTACTACTAATTTATTATTCTCCTGAATAAATGATGGTTTTAAACGAAGCGACCTTGGCCGCACCTCACTTTGAATATTGGCTTTAATTATAGCTATTATTTCTTCTAAGGTGTACAATTCATTTACCCGTATATCTATGGTGAAGTTGCATTCGTCTGGCACTACATTATGTGCTTTGTTGGGCGATTCAATAACAGTAACTGCTATATGCACACTATCAAGCCATGCTGATTTTTTCTCAAAGGCCAGTTGATTTAATTTCTGAATGTCATTCATAGCAATGGTGATTGCATTGGTTCCTTCATCACGCGCTGCATGCCCTGATTTTCCTTTTGCTTTACAATCCAAAACTACCAAGCCTTTTTCTGCAATGGCTACATTCATTTTTGTGGGCTCTCCCACAATGGCGGTTTCTATTTTTGGCAAAATATTTAAAAGCGATTCCATGCCTCCTGTACCGGATATTTCTTCTTCGGCACTCGCAGCAAAAATGATATTGAATGGTAACGGGTCATTATAAAAATAGAGAAAAGCCGCCAGCAGAGAAACGAGTGCACCGCCTGCATCATTAGAGCCCAGGCCATAAAGTTTGCCTTCTTTTACTAAAGGCTCAAAAGGATTGAGCGTGTATCCTGCATTGGGCTTTACGGTGTCAAGGTGCGAGTTGAGCAAAAGCGTGTATGCTACTTCGTTATAATGCAAATTAGTAGCCCATACATTGTTGTGATGCCGTTGAGTAGGAATATCCTTGTAGGCAAAAAATGTTTGTAATTCGTGAGCGCGCTTATCTTCTTCTCTGCTGTATGCAGGTGTTTTGATCAATAGTTTTAGTAAGGCAATGGCCTCAGTTGTAAGCACATCAATATCTTTTATTTCAGTCATCGGCCAAAATTTTGGTGCCGCTTTTGCCGGCGATCAGATTGGGGAGTTGTGCTGAATTTCCAATGATCACGCTTTCTACTCCTTTTTGAATAGAAAGCAGTGCATTATTTATTTTGGGCAATATGCCAGAATGAATAACTTTTCTATTATTCAAGTCAGCAAATAATTTAGAATTGATTTCTGGAATTACTGAATTTTCATCCTCTGTATTTTCTAAAACTCCATTTTTTTCAAAGCACATAACCAACTTAGTTAGATAGGTGTGGCTGAGCGCAATAGCTAATGCAGCGGCTATGGTATCAGCATTGGTATTGAGCATTTGTCCTTTTTCATTATGGGTAAGCGGCGCCATCACGGGTATCATATTATTTTTTAAAAAATGATTCCAGGTATTGATGTTTATTTTTTTTTCATCTATATCGCCTACCCATCCATAATCTATTTTATTTACTACTCTTTTAGTAGCCGGAACACAGTTGGCATCTGCCCCAGTAATTCCAATGGCGTTACAATTTTTTGCTTGAAGCTGTGCTACTATTTTTTTATTGATGAGGCCGCCATATACCATTGTTACGAGGTCAAGAGTTGGGGTGTTAGTAATTCTTCTCCCATCCACATATTCTGATAATATCTGCATTTTTTCTCCTATTGCTGTTGCTATTTTGCCACCTCCGTGTACCAGTATTTTCTTTTGGGGCAATAGCGCAAAATCATGAAGAAAGGCCTCTAAATTTTTTTCATGATCTATTACATTCCCACCAATCTTTACTATGATTAGTTCTTCTTTATTTTTTGCACTGCCTTTCATGTGCGTATTTTTTTGTGGCCATAAAGAATTATTTATATGGCTTATATTTTTCAATAGTTTTCGTAAACGTGCGGCCCGCCTTAAACTTCCAAAGCTATGGGCCTTTTTTACTAATACCTTAGTTTATTTGATAGATTTTAAAATTTCAGATATTACTGCTTGCGCAGCCCACACACGATTGGCCGCCTGATTGGTTACGAGGCTTCTCTTGCTGTCCAGCACCTCATCGCTCAATTCTACATTTCTTCTTACAGGCAGGCAATGCATTACCCGGGCATTATTCGTAATTTCTAATTTTTTATTGGTGAGCATCCATGAAGGGTCATTCAGTATTTGCCCATAATCGTTATAACTGCTCCAGTTTTTCACATAAACAATATCAGCATTTTCCAGCGCTTCGTTTTGGTTGTGGGTAATTATGGCATCAGGGCTATATTTTTTATCCAGATCAAAGCCCTCTGGGCATGCTATAGTAAGGTCAGTTTTATCCCAGGCACTCATCCATTCGGCAAAGCTATTCGCCACGCATTGCGGAAGAGCCTTCACATGTGGCGCCCAGGTGAGTACCACCTTTAATTTTCTTTTGGCTATTATTTTTTCCATAGCCTCAGAAATGGTAATTACATCGGCAAGGCTTTGTAATGGGTGCAATGTGGCGCTTTCCATGCTTATTACAGGAACCCCGCTGTATTTTATAAATGCTGCCAGCACTTGCTCTTTATAATCTTGTTCTTTATCTTTTAAAGTAGGAAAGATCCGGATTCCGATAATGTCAAAATAATTTCCAAGTATAGGTGCAGCATCCTTTATGTGCTCCACTGTTTGGCCATTCATGATAGCGCCTTCATTGAATTCAAGTTGCCATCCATCCTGCGATGCGTTAAAAATGATGGTTTTTAATCCAAGGTTTTCGGCCGCAATCTGGGTACTCATTCTGGTTCGTAGGCTTGGGTTTAGAAATAGCATGCCGATTCTTTTACCTGCGCCTGATTGATTGCTTAGAGGGTTTTGCTTATAATCAAGCGCTATCCTGGAGAGGTGGTTGATGTGGCCCGCGTCTTCTACTGAAATGAAATTTTTCAATTGCTTGTTAGTTATAAGTTTACAGGGGTATTTACTTTTTGTTGTTCTTTGGTTAATTGATGGATTGCATTTTTCAATGATGATAAAAAATGATCTGCATCTGCTTTATTTAAAGCTAAAGAAGGTAACAGCCTAACTACATCGGGTGAGGCAGCGCCTGTAAATATTTTTCCGTCAGAAAGTAGTTTTTTTCTTAAATCTTTTAGATTATTTGTTGCCTCAAATCCTATCATCAATCCTTTGCCTCTTACATTTTTTAAGTCCTCAATTGCTGCTAACTCTTTTAAAAGATAGCTGCCAATGGTAGCAGCATTGTGTATCAGCCCTTCATTTTCTATAACATCAAGAACCGCTATGGCCGCTGCACAGGCTAAATGATTGCCGCCAAAAGTGGTGCCCAGCATGAAATGTTTTGAGGGTATTTTAGGAGAAATAATAATAGCCCCAATGGGAAAGCCGTTTCCCATACCCTTGGCCATGGTATATATATCTGCATCTATTCCTGTATGATCCAATGCATAAAATTTTCCTGTGCGCCCATATCCACATTGTACTTCATCTGCAATAAAGATGGCGTTGTATTTGTCACAAAGGGTGCGTATTTTTTTCAGAAATGATTCTGAAGCGATTTTTATTCCGCCTACACCTTGAATGGCTTCAATTATTACAGAACTTATTTCATTTTTATGTTGTTCAAAGCATTGCTCTAAACTTTCTTCATCATTGAAAGGAAGGAAAATAATATTTTCTGTTTCGTTTACAGGTGCTGAAATTGATGCATTATCAGTAGCAGCTACAGCAAGTGAGGTACGCCCATGAAATGCACCACTAAAAGAAATTACTTTCTTTTTATTGTTATAAAATGAAGCCAGTTTTATTGCATTTTCATTGGCCTCTGCCCCAGAGTTGCAAAGAAATAACTGGTAATTATTTTTACCTGAAATGCGGCCTAACTTTTCTGCAAGCTCCTGTTGCAATGGAATCTTAATGGAATTAGAATAAAAAGCTATCTGCTCTAATTGAGTTTCAATTGCTTTTACCCAGTAGGGATGTGTATGGCCGATACTTATAACAGCGTGGCCGCCATACATATCAAGATATTGTATGCCATTGTTATCAAATACATCCGAGCCTGATGCCCTCACAATATTGATGTCATTTACGGGATATACGTCAAACAGATTCATAAATTGTTATTTAGTTTTCACTACCTGATTTAAAAATAATTTGCCTTTAATTTTAGCCCTGTTGTTTCAGGAAGGCCAAATAGTAGATTCATATTCTGTACAGCTTGGCCACTTGCTCCTTTTAGCAGATTGTCTATGATAGAATGGATTACCAATATATCGCCTACCTGTTCCAGATGAACAAAGCAATTATTGGTATTGACTACTTGTTTTAAGAAAATTGGCTCTCTGCTTATTTTAATAAAAGGGTGGCCTTTATAAAATTTTTCAAAGTGATCGTAAATATTATTAATAGGTTCGGCGCATTTCATTTGAGAGGTTACGAAGATGCCGCGTGTAAAATCGCCACGCCATGGTACAAAGTGTATAGAAATATTTTTTGCTTTAGCTGTTACCGTGAGCAATGTTTCACTTATCTCTGCCAGATGCTGATGTGTTAATGATTTATAAGCCTGAACATTATTTTCTCTCCATGAAAAATGTGCCGTTTCTGAAAGCGATTGCCCTGCGCCGGTAGAGCCTGTAATGCCCGTAGCATATACATCTGCAAGAATATTCATTTCGGCAAGGGGTAGCAATCCTAATTCTATTGCCGTGGCAAAGCAGCCCGGGTTGGCTATATTATCTGCTTTCTGAATTTTTGTTCTGTTTATTTCGGGCAATCCATAGATGAATTTTCTGTTCGCAAATTCTGACTGATTGCTCAACCTGAAATCTTGGGCCAATGAAATGATTTTAATCTTTTTAGGGATTTTATTTTCCTGAAGAAATATTTCGGCCTGACCATGTGCGGTACATAAAAAGAGCAGGTCAATGGTGGATAATATTTTATCTGAAAAATAAAGGTCTGTCTCGCCTGCCAGATCCTGATGCACTGAAGAAAGTAGTTTGCCTTTATTGCTTTTGCTGTTTACAAATATTATTTCAGTGTGTGGATGGTTCAATAAAAGACGGATGAGCTCACCACCAGTATAGCCAGCTCCGCCAATGATACCCACTTTAATTTTTTTCATCTTCATTGTTTTTTATGTGTTGGTAAATAGCAGATTGGTTTCCAAATATTTTGCTGAATCCACGTACATCATTTCCTGACCAGCCGCTATTTTTTTCTCCATAATTACCAAACTTGTTATTCATAAGGTCATAGGGTGATTCTATTCCGCTGAGCTGAAAACGGTAGGGCATCAAATCTACAAATACTTTGCCTGTTACATTTGCCTGCGACGAAGTAAAAAAAGCTTCTATGTCGCGCATTACAGGATCTAGCAATTGACCCTCATGAAGCCAGTTGCCATAAAAATCAGCTAACTGGGATTTGTAATTTAATTGCCATTTGGTAAGCACATGTTTTTCTAAAAGGTGATGTGCTTTTATTATGATTATTGGCGCTGCAGCTTCAAACCCTACGCGGCCTTTAATGCCAATAATAGTATCTCCTACATGAATATCTCTACCTATCCCATAAGGGGCCGCTAATAACTGAAGCGCCTGAATGGCAGCGGCAGGATGTGCAAATGTTTTATCATTAATACCAATTAATTCGCCTTTCTTAAACTGTAAAATTATTTTTTCATTTCCCGACTTGGATAGTGGCGTGGGCCATGCTTCTTCGGGGAGCATTCCATTAGAGCTTAATGTTTCCTTACCACCAACACTTGTGCCCCACAGCCCTTTGTTGATTGAGTAAACAGATTTTTCAAAATTCATTTTTACTCCTTTTGAAGACAGGTAATCAATTTCTTGCTGGCGCGAAAGTTCCATATCTCTGATGGGTGTAATGATTTCAATTCCCGGCACCATAATATGAAATATCATATCAAAACGCACCTGATCATTTCCGGCGCCTGTACTGCCATGTGCCACAGCATCTGCTTTTATCTCTTTAGCAAAGTTGGCAATTTCAATAGCTTGTGTAACTCTTTCAGCACTTACACTTAGTGGGTAGGTATTGTTTTTTAAAACATTGCCATATATCAAAAACCTGACAATACTGTCATAAAATGCTTCAACAGCGTCTATGCATTTGTGTGAGGCTGCACCAAGTTCAAGAGCATGTGCCTCAATTTTCTGTAACTCCTCTTCTGTAAAACCACCGGTGTTTATAATGATAGTATGCACTTCATATTGAAGCTCGTCGGTAAGATATTTTACACAATAGCTGGTATCGAGTCCGCCACTAAAACCAAGTACAACTTTCTTTTTCATAGATATTAAAAGGGAAAAAATAAATTAATAAAAAAATGTAAACGGGTAGATTTCTTCTTTTTTAGATATTGAATCAACCTGTTTTGCTTCAACCTCATAAAACGTTCATAAATTTTTGAATTCTTTTTAAAATCTGTTGCCGTTTCTTCAGGAGTATAATGGTCAGCAGGGTCGTATAACATAGCAGTACACATACAGTTTTTTCGATCCTTACTCATGAGGATGTCATAGTTGACACAGCTTTTGCAACCGGCCCAAAAATTTTCATCATCTGTTAATTCAGAATAAGTAACAGGTTCGTAGCCAAGGTCGCTATTAATTTTCATTACTGCGAGGCCTGTAGTTAATCCAAATATTTTTGCATGGGGATATTTTTTTCTGGAAAGATCAAAAATATTTTTCTTGATACTTTTTGCAATCCCGGTTTTTCTGAAAGCAGGTGCCACAATAAGGCCACTATTGGCTACAAATTCATCGTGCCCCCATGCTTCGATATAGCAAAACCCAACCCATACGTTGTCGGGGGTATGGGCTATTACAGCCTTGCCTTCATTTATTTTTTGTGCTATGTACTCAGGTGATCTTTTTGCAATGCCCGTACCTCTTGCTTGTGCAGAGGCTGCCATTTCATCTGTAATGATGGTAGCATAAATTATATCCTGTGGTAATGCAACACGAACAATAATGTTAGATTGTTCCAATGCCGTAAATTTTTAAATAAAAAAATGAGAGAAGTGAGAAACAGGGGGATTTTTTTTCACTGATAGGAACGGATAACCGGCAGGCCTATCAGCATCCACGTCGGCATTGTGCCGGTCGCCTGAAAAGGGGTAAAGTATAGTTTCTATTCATTGTTACTTGAAATAAAAGTCAAAAATAATACATTATTGATTGGCTTCGCTTATTTTTTGTAAATATTTTGTTATTAGGAGGCCTAAAGTCAGTGTAATACCAGATTTAAATGATAGTTGCCCCAAAAAATCTGTACACTTGGGATAAGACCCTCTAATATTTCTGCAAATTTTTTTGAACTATAGAGAAAATAAAGAAGGCAAAATTTGATGGAGGGGATAGGGGTGAGATTTAGATATTTTGTAAATGTATGCGGCTGCTCAATTCCTCTGGTGGCAGAATTCAACTGCTCATTTTTGCTCACATATTTTTTGGAAGTCGCACGCAAACGGTTTGAAACAATGATCCCCTTTAGCAACAATAGGAGGGGAGTTAGAATCTAACACCTCTCTGAATTCAGCTATTTTTTTACCTATGAATGCTTGTAGTGGTAAAATCCGCGGTAAAACTGAGGTGGCAGTAAATTTACCTTGTTCATTTTCTTCGGGAGATAAATGTATGATCGAAAAATCTTCCAATGGGATTGATCTGGAAATTACAAAATACTGTAGTGCAGCATCGCTGATGTGGTATTCCCTTACCTGCAAAGACGATTTTACTTCGAAGGCATACCACTTGCCTTTCTTTTTTACTAAGATATCCAACGCACAATAAACACCTTCATATTGAAATGCGGCCTCATAAATAATAGAGTGCCATTGGCGAATATATTGGATGGTGTTTTTTATAGATTGATGCAAAAACAAGGGCCCTTGAGCCGAGGCATCTACCCCGCCGGGAAATAGTAATCTTGCTTGCATGCCTATATCTGTTCCTGCAGAAAATTTTGCTAATGTTTCTTTGTCGGGTAGCTCCCGTTCATTGTAGCAGTTTTTATAGAGCCATAGCCTTCTATGGCACTGGCATCCATATAGAAATGTACTTTTTGAAAGCTTAAGCGCAGGTAAGTCAGTGGCCTGATTCATAGGTGGCAATTTAATTCATTTAAAAACAAATAGGGGCTTGAATAATTATACTTGATATGATGCCTGTAAATGGCAGACAGGATGAGTTTAATAATTTTATTACGACCATATCTTTATAAATTTGATTTTATTTTTTAAATAAACATTTATGCTTCTCAAATCATGATGCTTAGAAAAGCATTAAATGAAAAAATCGAAAATGAACAAATTATGAAATATAAACTCACACTCACGCTGATTTTCCTTTTTGCATCCGTGTTATTTCCCAACAGCGCCTTTGCTCAGGAAGAAAATTTGCCGGTTCAGAAAGTAGAAATAGAGGCCAGTTTTCCGGGAGGCCAGCAAGCTTGGAATAAATACATTTTTCAACAAATAAACCTGCACATTAATGAATTTACAAAGAAGGATATAGGCACTTGTATTATTCGGTTTATAGTAGATAAAAATGGCCATGTGCAAGATGTAGAAGCCACCAATATGAAAAAATCACGGCTTGCAAAGGTTGCAATTGAAGCCATTGAGAATGGCCCCAAATGGATCCCAGCACAACAAAATGGGAAATACCTAAATGCTTATCGTTTACAGCCGGTAACTCTAAGTGCCAGCAAATAGACCAACTCAATTTTCTTCGGTTGATTGCCTCTTTAAAATTAAAAATGTATTCTCACATTTATGTAAAATTAGCTGAAGCATTATTTTAAATTTTGGACATAGGGGTATTTAATTTTTTTTATTTTGGCTTTGGTATTACCTTGATATTTAATTATAAAAAGACCTAAACGAATACTAATGAAGTACTATTTAGATGCTCTAAAGAACTATGCAACATTTTCAGGACGTGCACGCAGGAGCGCATACTGGTATTTTGTATTGTTCAATTTGATATTTGCTATTGTGGCCAGCATAATTGATAATTTATTGGGAACGACTGTTAAACTGGAAACTCTGCAGGGCGCTGTACCATTGCCTTATGGATATGTCTATATTATTTATGGTTTATTTACACTTGTACCAGGCCTGGCGCTAAGTGTACGGCGCCTGCATGATGTGGGCAAAAGCGGTTGGTTTATTTTCATTTTACTTATTCCTATCATTGGAGTTATTTGGTTCATCGTGCTTTTCTGTACAGATAGTGTGCCCGGCGCTAATTCCTATGGGCCTAATCCTAAGGGGATAGGCAATTTTGATGAGATAGATCAAATAGGAAGTCAATCCTGAATTACATAAAATGCAGAGGGGACAATTCTGTATAAGATTGTTGTAAAAAATATTACCGTATTATCAATACCGGGATGGTAATCTTATGCCGTAATTTATTTACGGTGGTACCAAAAATCCAGTCTTTAATTCCTTTGTGGCCATGGGCGCCCATCACGAGTAGGTCTATTTTTTCAGTTTGAACTATCTTGGATATTCCAGAAGCTACCCTGCCAAAACCAATTTCTGTATTTACCCTATAGCCTAATTTGATTAGTGTATTCCTGTAACTATCCAAACTGTTTTTATCAATTTTTGTTTCATGGTCTAAGGTGTTTTTGCCCAGGTAAGTAGCTGCAGCACTTTCTACAATGTGTATAAGGGTGTAGCTTGCGTCAATTCCTCCTTGTTGCAATGCATTTTGAATTACTCTTTGATCATTTCCTGAAAAATCTATCGTGACTCCGATATGCTTATAAATGATGGTAGTGCCAGGCGAAAATTCAGTAGCATTGCCATGGGGTATTTTATTAGAAACCAATTTGTTTTTGATTAAAAACGGATAAAAAAATACAAAAGCCAAAAGCAGCAGGCAGGCAATAGCTATAGGAATTATGAGGCCATTAATTACCCAAGCGGGCGAAGTAGTGCTCCATAAATTAATTTCTTGTAACACTAATTGAATATTTAAATACACAATTACGGCTGCACATATCCAGGCTAAAATTTTTAACCAAAATGGTATTACGAAATCTTTCATCAGGATTTTGCTGGAGGTAAAATGAATAAGCGGTATCACAGCAAATCCTAATTGCAAACTTAATACTACCTGGCTCAGCACCAGAAGGTTTCCTAATGCTCTATCGCCAAAATAGATAATGGTGATCAAAGCAGGAATAATAGCAATGATGCGGGTAATCATTCTGCGTAGCCACGGCTGTATGCGTAAATTGAGATGGCCTTCCATAACTATCTGCCCTGCCAAGGTGCCTGTAATGGTAGAGCTTTGGCCTGCTGCAATCAAGGCTATGCCAAAAAAAATAGGAGCTGCTTTTCCAAATAATGTTTCGAGCATGGCTGAAGCATCTTGTATTTCGGCAATGTGATAAAGCCCATTTACATAAAAGGCGGCGGCTGCCAAAATGAGTATGGCTGCATTTACAAAAAATGCCAGATTTAAAGCGATCACTGTGTCAAAGAAATTAAATCTGATGGCACGTTTTATTCCTGCATGGGTCTGTTCAAAATTCCTGGTTTGTACCAAAGATGAATGCAGGTATAGGTTGTGAGGCATCACCGTAGCGCCAATAATGCCGATAGAAATATAGAGCGCCTCACCTGATAATTTTGAAGGTACAAAACCCTTCAGTACATCTGAATATACTGGTGATACTATCAGCATCTCAAGGATAAAACATATACCGATTACTGCTACCAGGCTTATAATAAATGCCTCCATGATTCTCATGCCTTTCTTTAATAATAATAACAGAAGCAAGGTGTCAAAGGCTGTAACACAAATGCCCCAAACAAGGGGAAGGCCAAACAATAAGTTTAATCCTATTGCCATTCCTACGATCTCTGCAAGGTCGCAGGCCGCAATGGCTATTTCTGCTAAAATATAAAGAGGAAGGTTTGCCCATTTCGGATAGTTGGATTTGGATGCCTGCGCCAAATCAAGGCCGCTTACTATTCCCAGCCGGGCACTCAGCGATTGCAATAAAACTGCAATAATATTAGACATGAGTAAAATCCAGATGAGCTTATAACCAAACATAGAGCCACCGGCAATATCTGTAGCCCAATTACCGGGATCCATATAGCCCACGCTTATTAGGTAGGCCGGCCCCAAAAATGCAAGTATCCGCCTCCATCCTCGTTTTTGAGTGGATACTGAACCGTGAACTTCACTAAGAGAACGTGTATCAGTATTTTTCATTTTTTATATAACGGTTCAAAAGTTTTATTAGCAAATATAAATTGTTAGATTAGACTAACAAATTTTTTTATATCTATATTTTCTTCATTTTTGTATAATAATTACTTAAAATGTTTTTATGAATCATTCTCTTACCGAGGAAAATTATTTAAAGGCCTTGTTTCATCTCGAAAAAAATATGGGAGAAGTAAGTGTAAATGAATTATCCAAAAACTTGGATATTAAAATGCCTACGGTTACAGCTATGATGAAAAAACTATCAGATAAAAAATTGGTGGCCTATCAGAAATATAAGCCACTGAAGCTCACAGACAAGGGTAGGCGTGAGGCTGGCCTGATTATTCGAAAGCACCGGTTGACCGAGATGTTTCTTGTAGAAAAAATGAAGATTGGCTGGGAAGAAGTGCATGACATAGCCGAACAAATAGAGCATATAAAATCTACTGTGCTCTTCGAAAAGATGGATGAACTGCTGGGCTTTCCTTCTATTGACCCTCATGGCTCGCCCATTCCCGACCGTAAGGGCATCATGAATAAATATTCCTATCGCAAATTGAGTGATTGTAAGTCGGGCGACCGGGTAAAATTATCTGCCCTGATAAATACATCTAACGAATTTCTGAAATTCTTAAATGCGCGATTTTTAAAATTAGGTGTCAAAATATCAATAAATCATGTAGAGCCTTTTGATGGCTCAATGAATGTAAGTTATAGTGGACGAAAAAATGAATTGCTGAGCCATCTGGTATGCGAGCAAATATTGGTAGAATAGGGGCTTTATCAATTCACTTCCAAAATCGGTGGGTCTATAGACCACTTTGAAATTTGATCTGCTACCTTTCTGTCATTGCTCAATCGGGGCACCTTATTTTGCCCGCCTAATTTACCTACACTCTTCATGTAGTTGATGAAACCATCCTTTTTTACTGGCCTTATTTTCAGAGGAGATAAAATATTTCCTTTGATTAAATCATCATAGTAAATATTTTTCTTCCGTAGGTTCTCATCCACACTTTTAGAAAAAGATATTAAATCATCAGGCTCATTTTCAAACTCTATAAACCATTCGTGAAAGCTTTTTTTATCTGTAACAGAAATATGAGGCGCCACTGTAAACTCAGTGATGGTAATATTTTTTTCTTCGGCAGCCTTTAGCAAGGCTTCTTCTACCTCTTCGCCAATTACATGCTCGCCAAATGCAGAAATAAAATGCTTCACGCGCCCTGTAACCTGTATTCTATATGGGTCTTTAGATACAAATTTAATTGTGTCGCCAATATTGTATGCCCATAGTCCGGCATTACTTGAAATAATAAGGGCATAATTTTTATTTAACGCTACCTCTTTCAGTGTTAGCCTGGTTGGATGTTCTTTGGAAATTTCTTCAACCGGCACAAATTCAAAAAATATTCCACTGTTGGTATTAAGTAATAGGCCTTCTGCGCTCTGGCTATCCTGAAAGGCAAAGAACCCTTCACTTGCAGGATAGGTCTCGATTGTATCTATTTTTTTCCCAATACTGGCAAAAAGTTTTGCCTTGTAGGGTTCAAAATTTACGCCGCCATGTACCAGCACACTAAAGCCAGGGAAAATATCTTTTATCTTTTTGCCGGTTCTTTTTTCCAACTCATCAAAATACATTTGTATCCAAGGTGGTATGCCACTGATCAAGGTCATTTTTTCATCTATAGTTTCATCTACAATCTTATTCAGTTTCTGTTCCCAATCTTCTATACAATTTGTTTCAAAAGAGGGAAGTTGGTTACTTCTTAAATATTTTGGAATATGATGGTTTACAATTCCGCTCAGGCGCCCAGTGGGAATTCCGCCTACTCTTTCTAATTCCGGTGAACCACTTAAAAAAATCATTTTCCCATTTGCAAATTGCGAATTGCCGCTTTGTGCCATGTAGCAGAGTAGTGCATTTCGCGCTGTATCTATGTGATTAGAGATGGAGTCTTTAGTGATGGGTATATATTTCACTCCACTGGTAGTACCACTTGTCTTTGCAAAATATATGGGAAACCCTTTCCATAGAATATTTTGTTTCCCATGTTTTATCAGGTCAAGGTATCCTTTAAATTCTTCATAGCTTCTTATCGGTACTTTTTTTACAAAATCTTCATGCGACTTTATATTTTTAAAATCGTGTTCTTTCCCGAATTCGGTCCTCTCTGCTGATTTTATAAGTGCATTGAAAATAGTATTCTGGTCAGCAACGGCCGTGGCCATTGACTTTTTAATCTGTTTGTTAATGTAAAGCGCAAAGGGCTTCGCAAGCAAAGATTTAATCTTCATTTTCATGGTAAGTAAAAGCTAATCGTTGCCACAAATTTACTAAAATCAGTTTACTAAATATTAAGTAGTTATTTTGGGCTTTTTTTACAGATGTTGACGAAGAATTGTGTTTCTAAGACTGTATTTAAAATTTTAAAGCGCATTAGAAATGAAAAATAAAGTGATTGCAGCTATTACCGGAAGCCTTGTATTTGGGGTATTGTTTATTGTTATTGCCTCTATTTTTAGAGCTATTAATATTTCAAGGTATGGTAGAGGTGGTTTTTCAAATATATTACTTGAAGGATTAATCCTAAGTGCGGTATTTTTTATAATTATTATTTTGTTTTTAAAATTTGGTAAAAAAAGAAATTGATACGCTTTAAAAATAAATGTCAACATTTATTTTTAATCCTCTTTATCAAAATCCTTTTGTATAACCACTTAGTTACAAGCGCACGACCATTCCCTGTCAAGGTCAATACAGGTAACCACTACTAGATTATCATTCTCCGGCGCTACCACTAACCGTATATGCTGCCCTTCAGTGCTATATCCCTCTAATGCAATGGTATGATTGCCCCGCTGGCTTTTGCTGTAATTTTCTTTTCCTGTTTTTATAATTTCTTTTATTTCTTCCAGATTGATGTGGCGGCATTCCATACGGCACTTTGCATGCTTGGTAAGTATCAGCTCATGGTAATTTTGAATGGAATGCTCATTGGTATTTACCTTGTTCTTGTACCAAAATAAAATTACACAAAGCGCAATGACTACAAGAATAGAAACTAAGTTCAGTTTTTTTTTGTTCACCCCAGAATTGTTCATTTTTAAAAAGCTATTTGAATGTAAAAAACGATAATTATTTTTAATAAATGATTAGCAGATTGTAAATAATTTTCCCCCTGCCATTGCACAGATGTGTATAGAAGTCTACAGTTTTTTAATATACGCTTCTTTTAACCTGCTTTTTCCCTTTAATTTTTTTATTTTTGCCGCCCATGCCACAAAATAAAACAGTAGCGCTGCACACCTTAGGTTGCAAATTAAACTACGCTGAAACCTCAGCATTGGAGCGCATGCTAGAGAACGACGGATTTGCAAAAAAGGCATTTGATGAGGTAGCCGATGTATATGTGATTAATACTTGCTCGGTTACAGATAATGCTGATAAAGAGTGCCGTCAACTGGTACGCAGAGTGCAACGAAAATCGCCCGAAGCCACGGTAGTTATTACAGGATGCTATGCCCAATTAAAGCCTCAGGAAATAGCGGCAATACCCGGTGTAGATCTTGTATTAGGCGCTGCTGAAAAGTTTAACATTGCCCATCACATCAAAAACTTTACTGAAGGCGATAGTAGCAAAATATGCAGTTGCGATATAGAAGAGGTACATGATTTCCATTCTTCATTTTCGCTAAATGCCCGTACCCGTACCTTCCTGAAAGTGCAGGATGGCTGCGATTATAATTGTTCTTTCTGCACCATTCCTATGGCTCGAGGCAAAAGCCGCAGCAATACTGTAGATAAAGTGCTAAAGGAAATTACCCAAATAAAAAATGAGGGCGTAAAGGAAATTGTATTAACAGGAATAAATCTGGGCGATTTCGGAAAAAATGAAATGCAACAGGTGTCGCCAGAAAACTTTTATTCACTATTGCAACATATAGAGCAGCACGATGGCGTAGCGCGGTACCGCATTTCTTCTATAGAGCCTAATTTACTTACATCCGGCATTATAGATTTAGTAGCAGCAAGCCAAAAAATAATGCCTCATTTTCACATTCCATTACAAAGCGGCAGCAATACAATATTAGGGCTAATGCGGCGCAGATACAGGCGGGAGTTGTATGCCGAAAAGGTTTGCAGCATCAAAGCACAGATACCTCACTGTGGCATTGGGGTAGATGTGATTACGGGCTTTCCGGGTGAAACAGACACGGATTTTGAAGAAACTTATCACTTTTTAAGTGGCCTGGACATTTCTTATCTGCACGTATTTACCTATTCAGAAAGGGCGCATACCCATGCACTGAGCATTAAGCCGGTAGTACCACTCGAAACTCGGCATCAAAGAACCAAATTATTAAGAGCACTTTCCTATTCCAAATCGCAGCATTTTCTTCAGCTACATACGGGGCAGTCCCGAAAAGTATTATTTGAGGGAAAAAATAAGAGCAATATGATGGAGGGCTATACGGATAATTATATAAAAATTGAAGCCCCATTTAAAGAGGAATGGAGTAACCGGATTATTGACTGGAAAATAAGATGATGTAATACCATTCGTGCTGCATTGCTTTGAGGAAATGTATAGTATCTTTAAAATGGCATGATTCTTAATACTGATTATTTCTCCTAAAAAAATTAAAAATATTAAAAGCATGAATAAATTAGTAAGAGCGCTGATCGCCGGATATGGTGCCAAAAAATTAGGTGGTGGCTGTATTGGTACCATTTTAGTTTTTGTAATAATCTACTATTTGTTAGGCAATGTGCATTGCTGATTTATTTTAATTTGAACTTTGTTACCGGTTTGTATTCCGGTTTATGAGGGCTTGCCATTCCTGCGGCTTTCATCAGTAATTTTTCGCCAAAGCGGTTCTTTACACTATCTATCGCTTGATACAGGTTGATTATTTCCTGAGTATCTTCAAACAGGTGTATCTGGTAATTGCCGGGAATGAGATTGCTAAAACGTATGCCCAGTAAGCGTATGAGCATACGCCGGTCGTACAGATTTTCAAATAGTTCCTGAGCCGTTTTCATTAATATATGGTCAGCATTGCTGTAGGGTATAGTTGCCTGTTTGGTGAATGTTTCAAAATTGGAATAGCGCAGTTTAAGCGTTACGCAGCCCGCAAGTTTGTTTTGGTGGCGCAGGTCAAATGCTATTTTTTCTGTCATCCGCACTATTTCGCTGTGCATCAGCTCCATATCAATCGTATCTTGTCCAAAAGTATTTTCGGTAGAAATAGATTTTTGTTCGTGGTAGGGTACTACCGGTGTTTCATCTATGCCATTGGCACGGCGCGACAGTTCATAACCATTTTTTCCTAAGAGGTTTTGCAGCATTTCTTCCGGTATTTCGCTTAGCACTTTTACCGTTTCTACGCCCATTTTCATCAATAAAAAAGCTGTTTGCTTACCTATGCCGGGCATCTTAGTAATACTCAAGGGCGCTAAAAAAGATTTTTCATTTCCGAAAGGGATTTCTATTTGGCCATTGGGCTTTACCTCGTTGGTAGCCACCTTGCTAATGAGTTTGTTACTGGCAAGCGCATACGAAATAGGCAGGCCACTTTCTTTTACCACTTTCTTTTTCAGCTCATCAGTAAATTTCAGGCAGCCAAAATATTTATCCATACCGGTGAGGTCCACATAAAACTCATCAATAGACGATTTTTCAAACAGCGGCACGGTATCTTTTATCACATCAGTTACAAGGCGAGAGTATCGGCTGTATGCCTCCATATCGCCCCGTATAATAGTGGCATGCGGACAAAGGCGGCGTGCTGCCTTCATGGGCATAGCGCTGTGTATGCCAAACTTTCGAGCCTCATAGCTGCACGAGGCCACCACACCGCGATCGCCGCTACCGCCTATCAGTACAGGCTTGCCTTGTAGCTTTGAATTACGCAACAGCTCTACCGATACAAAAAATGAATCGAGGTCGAGGTGGGCAATATGGCGGGAGTTGTTTAGAAGCATGATTGACGATTATCAAAAGTAGTGCAGTTTTTGTTTTAATCCTCGCAGGTACATTTCAAGTTTAAGATACTCTATTTTGGCTCGCTCTGGCACAGGTCTTGTCGCATGGGGCTGTGCTTAGCCAGACCTGTTGCCTGAGTGTTACTGATTTAATTTTTTTCCTTTATTCGTTTTCTGAAAAAAGGTAAGGCCTCTATTAGCGCAAGCGTCCGCTTGCACTATTACTAAAAAAGGGATTACTATATTTACTTAATGATCCGCAAATATAAATTTCATGATTAGGATAAACTGTATTTTATCTCTTTTGCCACGGTGCATTGGATAGACGTTTTTGTAAGAGAAGAGTAAATGCAGATAATAATTGACTCATGGAAATTCTGTCAACAAGAGAAGGGGTTGGAAATTTATGGTTGGTGTATCATGCCAAGCCATGTACATTTGATAATTGGTAGCAACTAAAACAAATTGGAAGACATTGTTCGTGACATGAAAAGTTTTACATCGACAGCGCTTAAAAAATCAATTAAAGAAAATGTACAGGAAAGCAGAAAAGAATGGATAATTTGGATGATGGAAAGAGCAGGCAGGAAGAATGGTAATAACAATGATTGGTCCCGAAGGCTTTCGGGAGCAACAACACAATAAGCCGTTGGAAATAAAAGATCAGGAAATGTTTGATAAGACTTTGGAGTATATCCATTTGAATCCTGTAATGGCTGGTTTTGTGATTAATCCGGAAAATTGGAAGTATAGTAGTGCAATAGATTTTTCCGGTGTACAAGGGCTGATCGAATTGAATTTTAGTTAGTAGGGTAATAGCACAAGCGGACGCTTGCGCTAACGAAAACACAACCATTGCGCCAAATGGGGCTTTCTGAAGTCACCTGAAAAAGCATTAATGAAAATGTTCGTCAAATCAAAACAGTACAACTACAATCAACTACTACTAATTACATAAGGGCCTGCTGACAAGAAATATGAAATTTAAATCCTTCAAATGCAACATCCATCATAAATTTACATACCAATTTATTTTTTATCGGACAGCAATAGTTGCAAACTCAGGACAGCAGCATTTTTATGATTTATATTCTAAAACTAAGGATAGTTGCTGCTTGTTGCCGGATGTTTTTTAGAAAAGATCGGAATGTGAACCTAAACGGATTAATTTGATTTCCATCTCAAGGGTTATTTCCATCCAGATGACAAGCAAATCACCCTTTATGTGGCATTCCCAATTGTCTTTGTAATTACCTGAAAGTTTATGGGCTTTGTATTCTTTATTTAGGCGTTTGGCATCATTAACGGCAAGTTCATTTTCTATAAAATTGGTTACTAAGGAAAAGTCCTTTGCTGAACGTTTTTTTATCAGTTTTAAATCTTTTAGAAACTAGTTGGTATAATCAACCTTATACATTAGATGCTATCAAAAAAGGTCTTGAAATTGGTGATGCGCTTTGTTTTACCTTTTCTGGCATCTTCTATTGCCTTAATGGTTTCGGCATTGGGTGTATGGTGTAATTTTTTGGGTTTTACCGGAGCGATAGTTTCTATTTTAACATCAAGGTCCAGTAGAAGTTGTTTAACCAGACTGGCTTTTTTAGCGGGTATATGTATAGTTAAAGTAGTTATGATAATATCGTTTGTACAAACTTACAAATTTTGGAACTAAATTGTTCCAAATTTCCTCTAAACTGGCGTAGTTTGGTAGTTCAGGCAGAGGGAAAGAAGAGTAATGATATTACGCAACGTCCCTGCTTTAGCGCAAGAATGAGGCGAAGCAAAAGAGCAACCGCTTCTTGTGCTATATGCAATCAAGTTGAAAATTTAGGTGTACAAAAAAGAGCACGGGATTTTATAGAATGAAAGGATTGGTTGAATTGAATTTTAGTTCTTAACTATGGCACAAGAAGGCTATGCTAAAAGCCGCGCCTCATTCTTGCTCCAACAAGGGGATTTTAGCTTTAGTTAATCCCTTTTTTTTGAAATAGTTTCTTTCCCATTTTGGCGCGAGGTTGCGATTTTGGATGTTTGATAGACCTGTGC
>JAFDXH010000185.1 GCA_018268075.1 Bacteroidota bacterium
AAAAGCCTGGACAGATCAGCCATCTCGGATGTATTAGATGCTGCAGGAATAAGCGTTTTCGGCTGCACTACCAATGGTGAGTTTATTGACGAAGAAACAGAAAAAGGCTCTGCGGCAATTCTTTTGCTGGATATGAATAAAGATAATTTCAATATCTATTTTGAAGAATTCAATGAACCCAATTATCGGGAGGTAGCAAAACAAATTGCGTTAGATGCAAAAGAAAAATTTGGTCACCCTGCATTTCTCATAGGCTTAAGCCATTATGAAACAGATGGAGAAGAAATTTTGCATGGTCTTGAAGATGTTGCAGGTAAAGATATCAATGTTTTTGGCGGTGGCGCCGGAGATGATTATGAGTTTACTGATAATTATGTTTTTACTAATGGAAAAGATGCAGGCAAGGCGATAGTTTGCATAGCCTTAAATGAAAATAAAGTTGAAATAAAGGGAGTTGCCACCTGTGGTTGGAAAGCGGTGGGAACAGTAAGAACCGTTACAAAGAGTGAAGGGAATCACGTATTCACGGTAGATGATATTCCCGTACTGGATATCACTGTAAAATATGGAGGAATTGAAAATGTAAATCCGGAAAACAAGAATTTGCTGATTGAACTTGCCGCAAATTTTCCATTGCAATTACAAAGAGAAAAAGGCGATCCAGTCATGCGTCCCGGGTTGATGGTAGATTGGACTGACCGTTCGTATTACACCAGTGGTACTGTGCCTCAGGGGTCAAAAGTTCGATTCTCTTTACCGCCAGATTTTGATGTGATGGATAAAGTGGTGAAAGCTGTAGAGAATTTAAAAGCCACAGAAATGCCGGAGGCTGATGCCCTGGTTGTATTCAGTTGCGCCGGAAGAATACTTTCGTTAGGCCCCTTAATGACAAAAGAATTGGAAGGTATAAAAAATGTTTGGAATGTGCCGATGGCAGGAATGTTCAGCAATTCCGAACTGGGAAGAGCTACAGGCGGAAACCTGGAAATGCATAATCTTACTACTTGTTGCATAGCTTTAAAAGAAAAATAAATGAATCAAGCTTTAGAAAAAATATTGAATCTTGTTGAGCAAAGTGAAACAATATTGCCGGAACAAAAAATTGCCATCACAGGTTGGATAAAAGATTTTGATAAACAACTTGCTGTTACTGAATTCAAATTGGACCGTACTGAAAAGGTAAAACGCACCACCGCCATTTTGCTTGAGGAAACCATTCAAGAGCTGGAACTCAAAAGAAAAGCGATAGAAGAATCCAATGATGCCTTGCATAAATCATTGGAAGAATTAAAAGCAACTCAGCAACAACTCATCCAATCCGAAAAAATGGCTTCGCTTGGCGAGCTCACCGCAGGTATAGCACATGAAATACAAAATCCGTTGAACTTCGTTAATAATTTTTCAGAAGTAAGTGCGGAGTTGGTTGATGAAATGAATGAAGAAATATCCAAAGGTAATTTGGATGATGCCAAAGAAATAGCGAATGATTTAAAACAAAATTTAGAAAAAATAAATCATCATGGCAAGCGTGCCGGAGAAATTGTAAAAGGGATGTTGCAACATTCCCGAAAAAGTGAAGGGAAAAAAGAGCCAACCGATATCAATGCTTTGTGTGATGAATATTTGCGATTGGCATATCACGGACTAAGAGCCAAGGATAAAACATTCAATGCAGATTTTAAAACCGATTTTGATGAATCAATGCCAAAAGTAAATATCATACCACAAGATATTGGAAGGGTTATTTTGAATTTGATTAATAACGCGTTTTATGCAGCCCCCCAGAACCACCCTTCGGGGGGCAGGGGGGCTACCCCAACTGTTTGGGTGAGCACAAAAAAGGAAGGTGATAAAGTTTTTATTTCTGTAAAAGATAACGGCCCCGGAATACCTAAAAATATCATTGACAAAATATTTCAACCATTTTTTACTACCAAACCTACGGGGCAGGGAACGGGGCTGGGATTGAGCCTGAGTTATGATATTGTAAAAGCGCATGGGGGGACATTGAATGTGGAAACCAAAAAAGGAGAAGGCGCGGAATTCATTATTCAATTACCAGTGTAATGAATATTGTAAATCATATTATTCACATCAATCCTATGAATCATAGTTCAGACAATGGATGATATTATAAAAGCGCATTGCAAGGAAATAAAGATAAATTCAAAAAAAGGCGAGGGAGCGAGCCTGTTTTTATGTTGTCGATAGATTGAAATTATTAAAATTTCTAATTAAACCGAATAAAAACTATTAAATTTACGGATATAACCTTAAAAATGATAGAAAGAAGCATTGAACATATTATTACCAAAAAGCTAAAAGATAATAAAGCGGTTATCGTATTGGGCCCGAGGCAAGCCGGCAAAAGCACTTTGCTGCAATCCATTCAAAAAAAATTTAGTCAGCCTGTGGCATGGTGGAATGGTGACGAAGCAGATATAAGAAGCCTGCTGGAACACTCTACTTCAACAAAACTGAAATCGTTAATCGGTAAAAGCAAAACACTGGTAATTGATGAAGCGCAGCGTATAGAAAACATTGGCCTTTGTATAAAGCTCATTACCGATAATATAAAAAATGTGAAAGTGATTGCAACAGGTTCCTCGGCGTTTGAACTGGCAAACAAAATAAATGAACCGCTTACAGGCCGCAAATGGGAATATCATTTATATCCTTTGTCGTTTGGCGAAATGGTATCGCATACAAGCCTGCTGGAAGAAAAGAGATTGTTACATCATCGCCTACTATATGGCTATTATCCCGAAATCGTTAACTCACCCGGCGATGAGCAGGCTTTATTAAAACAATTAGCCAACAGCTATTTGTATAAAGACATACTTACCTGGGAGCGCATACAAAAGCCGGATAAATTAGAAAAATTAGTGCAGGCGCTTGCCTTTCAAATGACGCAACTCATTAGCTATAACGAACTGGGCCAGTTGTGTGGACTGAACGCAGAAACCGTTGAAAAATATATTACACTTCTGGAAAAAGCATTTATTGTTTTTCGCCTCTCTGCCTTTAGCCGCAATCTTAGAAATGAATTGAAAAAGAGTTATAAGATTTATTTCTACGATAATGGTTTACGCAATGCTATCATTAACCAATTCAACCCTGTAAACCTGCGCAACGACACAGGGCAATTGTGGGAAAACTGGTTCATCAGCGAACGAATGAAATTTTTAAATAACAATGAAAAACACACATCCCGTTTTTTCTGGCGTACATTGGCACAGCAGGAAGTAGATTATATAGAAGATGCCAACGGAAAGATCACTGCATTTGAATGTAAGTGGAATCCCAAAGCGAAAGGCAATATCAGCAGAGCTTTTACGAATGCATACCCGAAAGCGGTAACGCATATTGTACATCAGGAAAATGCAGAGGGGTTTTTATTGAATAGAACTTAAATACACTGAAAGTGAAGGAGGTATTTTAAAAAGTAAAAAATGATAAACAGTATTTAACAACAAAACTCTGTAAGTATGGCAAAAAAAATAATATTGATTTTACATAAGCTAACACTGCTATTAATACTGCCCTGCTTTATAAATGCACAGGTTCAGCCCACCAATTTAGACAGCCTGCAAACAGCTTTAAAGACTGCGCCGAATGATTCAGTAAAGATGGTTGCTCTTTTTAATCTTGCCGGCTATTATTTAGAAAGTAGTCAGGACAGTTGCTCATATTATGCCGACCATGGACTAAATATTGCGAAGAAAATCAATCAGCCTTTCTGGACAGCTCATTTTTTGACAGAATATCAGTCTTTGATTATTATGCGTCAATTTAACCTTCCATTGAGTTTTAAATTGGCGAATGAAGCACTGGCCATTACACAAAATGAAAAAAATGAAAAAGGCGTTTATATTCCTGCCGATTATGAATTCAGAGATCCTCATAAATTCAGGCTTAGCCTGACCGGCTATACCCTTCATCAACTTGGGAATATTTATTTATATGCCGGGAATGAAGAAAAAGCAATAGAATATTACAGGGAGGAAATCAGAATTTTTAAATCGCTTAAAAGTAAATTCGCAATGGCCTTTGTGCAAGCCAATATGAACATAGGCCATATTTATGCTCAAAATAACAAATTGGATTCCGCCGTTTTTTATTGTAATCAAGCCCTGCATTATGCAAATCAAACGGGTTGGAAAGCTTATAATGCATTTATATTAAAAACAATCGGGGATATATACTTAAAAAGAAATATGCCTGATTCTGCAAAGAATTATTACTGGAGGTCATTATCAGAAGCGGATGTGCAAAACTCTATAAGCCTTAAAACACTTACAAATATTGATCTTGCTGATTTGTATAAGGCTTTTGGGCAGTCAGACTCATTAAAGTATTATGCAACGGCCGCATTGCACTTCGCATTAAAAATGAGTTTTAGAAATAACGTGCCTGAGGCAGCTGCGCTGGTTTCTGATGCATGGAAGATGCAGGGAAATACAGACAGTGCATTCGCTTATCTTGTCCTTTCTAAAAAGATTGGTGATAGTTTAACTGCAGATCAGAATGAGAAACTGGCGCAGTTTCAAAAAATCAATTTTGAAGAACAACTTGGCCTTGAAAAAAAAGCGCAGGAGGCAGAAACACGCAGCAACAATATAAAAACATCGGCGCTAATCGCCGGGCTGGCATTGTTAGCTGTTCTTGTTTTTGTATTCTACAGAAATAACAGGAGAAAACAAAAAGCCAATATTGTTTTACAACAACAAAAACAAACTATTGAAACTACATTAGGCGAATTAAAATCCACCCAATCCCAACTCATCCAATCCGAAAAAATGGCTTCGCTTGGCGAACTCACCGCAGGCATAGCACATGAAATACAAAACCCGTTGAATTTTGTCACCAATTTTTCAGAAGTAAGTACAGAGTTGGTTGATGAAATGAATGAAGAAATATCCAAAGGCAATTTGGATGATGCCAAAGAAATAGCGAATGATTTAAAACAAAACCTTGAAAAAATAAACCATCATGGCAAACGGGCAGGTGAAATTGTAAAAGGGATGTTGCAACATTCCCGAAAAAGTGAAGGAAAAAAAGAACCAACAGACATTAATGCATTGTGTGATGAATATTTGCGATTAAGTTACCATGGTTTAAGAGCCAAGGATAAAACATTCAATGCAGATTTTAAAACCGATTTTGATGAATCACTGCCAAAAGTAAATATCATACCACAAGATATTGGAAGGGTTATTTTGAATTTGATCAATAATGCGTTTTATGCAGCCCCCCAGAACCACTCTTCGGGGGGCAGGGGGGCTACCCCAACTGTTTGGGTGAGCACAAAAAAGGAAGGAGATAAAGTTTTTATTTCTGTAAAAGACAACGGCCCCGGCATACCTAAAAATATCATTGACAAAATATTTCAACCATTTTTTACAACCAAACCTACGGGACAAGGAACGGGGCTGGGATTGAGCCTGAGTTATGATATTGTAAAAGCGCATGGTGGGGAGATAAAGGTGGAAAGTAAGGAAAACGAAGGAACAATATTTGTAATTCAATTACCCCAAGGATAAATTATGAAATAAATGTTGATCACTTATACCGGATTAAAATAGTGTTTCTCCCCCACTCTATTATCTTGAACTGTGCTTCTGATGAACATCTGTTAATCTCTTATGTAGCTCCTGCAGACTGTTGGCATTGTTCAATATCTCATTCGTAATTTTTATTCGCTCTGTTGCACTCAGGTTGGGTGTCATGTCTGCAATCATACCGGGCACTATCAAACGATGTAGGTCGTGAACCGGCAATACAGGCGCATTTGGCGGAGCTTGAATGTCTGCACCTGATTGCTTCGGAAAATTTTTATCATACGGCAGGTCAAGCACTATTTTATCTGTACGAGGTTGTGCTTCATTAAATACAGCCTCAAAAGTCGGTGCATGGTTTGTCCGCTCGCCCAGCCCCCATCTTGATTTAGGAATTCCCATCCAATGCAGCAATGTACTGAGAATAGAGGTGGCATCGTAAGGGGTGCCCGTACCTGAGCGAAACACTGTATTAGCGGTTATATAAGGGGATATTAAAATGGCGGGAACTCTTACACCCATAAGATCTGAAGTAAATCCATCAAACGAATCATTTGCCCAAGGCTTTGCTGCGTAGGGCGGCGGTACATGATCCGGCAAGCCACCATGCTCATCAAAGGTGATTACAAGCATGGTTTTATCCCAAAGGGGGCTGCTTTGCAAAGCTGTAAAAATATCATTGAGTTCCCTTTCTCCCGGAATAAGATCATTGCCCGGATGATATGATGTAGAACCTGTAAAGGTTACCCACTTTGGCTCCAAATAAGAGAATTTAGGAAGTGTCCCATATTTAAGATCATCAAAAAACTGGTTGAGTTGCGGAACATAATTGCCTACTACAAATGGGCCATCAATGCTCGGAATCTGCCCTTTTAAAAATAAGTTGTAAGTATATTGGCACTCGATCCATTCTACTGAATTATAGATTTTAAAATCCCTGATTCCATTGGCCCACATCACTTTCCAGATAGAAGGCCGATGGGGATATTGCGACCATTCCAAGTACTCCGATCCATTTTGAAAATTATTGAGCTTACCTAACGAAGATCCCGTAAGAGAAAATGCACGGTTCACGGTAGTGCCGCTGGGCATAGCACTAAACCAATCATCCGAGATGGCATAATTTTTCCCAAGGCCATTGATAACGGGAAGTTGCTCGGGAGTGTATCCTTGCATTACTTCTGTATTGCCATTGTTCCAGGCAAAGCCACCCATGTCTGGTTTTTTCTTGTTGAAATAATCGTTGATGTCTGCATAAAACAACTGTCGCAACACATCAGAATTATCATGATAAGGATCCTGCTGATCTAAGTCGAGATTGATTTGATCACTTAGTTTGCCGTCGTTGTATTTTGTAATTGCATAATCCTTACCTCTAAAATTATTTTTAAAATTTTCATCTACACCTCGATAAGGGCCATCAGGGCCAATAAGGTGAAAGGGTTCATTTTTAGAATACAACCAACCGCATATATGATCGAATGACCGGTTTTCAATCATGTAATAAATCACATGCTCAATTTTATCCCGCATAAAATCCATGGTGCCGGGTGTGTTGGCAAACTCAATATTTACGGAAATTGTAGTTTCGATAGCTGTAAGAAAAGCCTTATTGGTAATCTGCTTGGGCAGGGTACCTTGTTTTATTGGACCTCGCAATCCGTTTTCAATATTCTGATCAAATTCCCAAAGGCGATAATTATTATTGGCGGGCTCCCAATCTAAGATGCAACCACCGATGGCACACAACACGTGATCAGCATTGATTCCAATTTTTTGCCAATTTCCTTTGCTTATTGCAGGATAACTAAGTGAGCCTTCGGCTTGTGGATCAAACTGCCATATCACATAATCACCGTTCGCAGGCTTCCAATCCAAAACATAACCATTCACATGCAAGAGTTCATGCCCCAATTCAATAGTAAGCCAGGAGCCTTGTGGCGAATAAGGCGCAGGCAAAGGATCACTACTTCCAGGATCAAAATTGAACAACTGATTGGTACCTCTGCCTTCTGTAGGAATAAAATTCAAAACAAAATTGTGTGTGGAAATCAATAGCAAATCTGAACCTGATTCAAAACCTTTGTTTGCACCATTGGGATTTGCAAAGTCTTGACGCGAGCTAAAGAACTTGCTCTTCGTCCAGGTGCCAGCCTGAACTGCAGCTTCTGACCAAACCATTTTTCCATTCTGCGACGCATCCGGCACATAACTACCCAAAGGATTACGCTCATCGGGGTTGAACTGAAGCAGCCGATAGTTGTATTGATTGTCTTTGTTTAAGTCGCTCCACTGGAGTATATAATTTCCTACCTGTGTTAAATGAGAACCCTTCGGAATATTATTACCATCTGCAATAACTATACTTTTAAAAAGTGAAGCACTATCCATATCTATTGACCATAGTTGATAGTTACCAGTATCGCCATCACAGCTAATGAAGTATTGATTATTAAACATGCTCATAAAAAAATTTCTTTATTTTTTTTTTAAACAATTCATTACAAAATTTTATCAATTGCCATCCGGCTTAATATTGCCACAACATGGATTGCCGGGATTAGTAGCTGTCTTGCACCGCTGGAAGGCTTCATCGAAAGTGTATTTCGGGCTGGGCGGATTGGGTACAAAGAACAAATCCATTTGAGCCAACGCACAAAGTGTAAGTTGATCATTTTCATCTTTTGGCATAGGCGCTCCTGTAGCTTCATCATTACCAAACCATCTTTGGCTGGCTTGCGCCTTTGCATCCTGGGGGTTTATATCCGGATTGTCGGCATATAATTTTAAGAAAGAAGCAGACACCATATCCTGTGCTTCATATTGCCGGATGTCCGGAATTTTTGTTGGATCGTTAGTACATTGCCCTGTCACTCCTGCGGCTATCATGTGGTTGGAGATTAAATAGGGAGTTGCTCTCTTTGAGTGTGGAAATACCTTAAAGGTACCTGTTTGCATTACATTCACCTGTGGTACCCCATTCTTATCTTGTGGTAGGATATCAGTATAAGCAGCCCTGAACCAACCTGGTGATTGGGGATCATAAAGCGGAGAACCACAAATGAGTAAGGGCAATGTATATTTTCTTTCTTCTGGCCAGTCTGGCGGATTTAGAAAAAGTTCTAACATAGATTTTATATAATCCCGATCGGGGCCGCCATCAAAAAATCCAGAGGCCATCATAATGGGGAAATAATCATTGGGGTATTCACTCTCGCCCGACCCCGGAGCAGCAATGGGGCTTACCTCCATAAAAGTTTTGTAGTACGAAGCCTCATCACTTCCTATACCTGCACAAGAGAGCAACTGCTCCCATCGCCTGAAAGTAATGGCATTTTCAAAAGTGCCTAATTGAACTACTGCCCATGGTGGATAATGAAGGAGCAAAATTCCTTTTTGATTCATAACGTTCAATCCTAACGAAGGAAATAAATGCCATTTGGAAGTGCCATCTGTGGGGCTACCATTTACATGATAATTTTTCATGGGGTTCCATACACCTAACTCTTTCAGCAGCTCCATTCCTCTGATTGCTTTTTGAGCATAATCCTTACTGAATATTTGAGCATGGCGATTACCAAATTTTTCCAGAATATCCTGTTCGCCTGTATTCACTATTTTTATATGATACCTGTTTTCTGCTTTAATTACTTCAATCTCCTGCACCTCCACCCCATCTGCTTTTAGCGAATTCAAAGTATAGTGCCTGATTACATCTGTGTAATCATGAAAGTTCAAGCTCGCATCTGCATCCCCAGGTGGTGGAAAAAGTTGTTCAATTTTATCTGCTGCGCCTAATACATAATTGAAAGTTGCCATGGCCGATATTTTAATGATTTATTAATAGCAATAATTTATAAAAAGACAATCATTCTTTTTTAAAAATATTCAAAGGCAGCAACTGATGACCTTTCGCAAAAAAATCATCCATCAGCTAAAGTGTTTAAAATAAGAATAGGCGAGTAGTAACTTTTTATTTCCGGATTTATCCGTTTTTGTATCCCATGGTATATATCATCAAATCAATCGGGCACTATTTAATAAAAATACATTTCAAATTACAACTATTTATTATTGTACAATTAATTATTTTATTTCTTAAGCTCGTGCAGGAGATCATCTGCAAAAGTTTTTCTTTGCATGGTAAAGCTTTCACAGAAGGTATCAGTCAGCTGCTTGATATCTTGGTCAGTATAAGATACAGGCAATGTAGAAAACCCTTCTATGGCCATGCCCATAAGTTTTTTTGCAATTTTAAAAATGTCATCTGATTGTAAGCCATAAGCAGCTTGCTCCATCAGCAATGGTAGGCGTGCCGACTCTGGAAGTAATAAATCCAGCGTCTTATCCAGATATTCATCAGTATATAATAATCCACAATAGAATAATACTGGGATCATTTGCCACTCAGGAGGTGGCGCATCTATGGATCTTAATTCCAGATATCCTTTGAGCCTGACCTCCGGAAATAAAAGAGAAAGATGATTTTTAAAATGCGCCAAAGTGGGGAATAATCCTTTTATCGGATTGGCAATCCAATATGCCAGAGTAACATAAGAAGGCAATATTTCATCGCCAAAATCTTCAATATAAATAACCGGCGCGTGCAATGCAAAATGGAGATAAGCTTCTACTATTTTTTCTTTACTAAAGCTGCCTGATAATTGCTCAATTTCCAACACACCTGTCCTCGAATTGTCAAGATGCTGCCAGATATAGCTTCTGTATGATTTAAAACCATTCACCTTGCCTGCTGTCACAGGCGAATTTGCAAATATAGCTGTGGCAAAAGGTGCTAAAAGATTGGCTGCAATATATCTTTTTGTTCGGGTTGTCCAATCGGCACCAGTATCTACATTCACCTGCAACGAACAAGTTTGAAGCATCATTTGCCTGCCATATCTGTTCAGGCTATTAAAATAATTCTCCATAGCCCTGTATCGTGGCTTATCCATTTGCATTCCGATCTCATCAACTGAAAACCAAGGATTTGTTCCAAATTGTTCAAAATGAAAATTTGTTTGGTGGCTTACCTCATGCAATATCTGCTGCATTAATTGAATTGTCTTCTCTACCTTTTTAAAAGAATGGCATGGGGCTGTAGAAATTTCTATCTGACCTCCTGGCTCAAACTGAAAATTACTTCCATCAGCAAAATCAATTGCAGCGATGGCAGGCTGGCAATGTTTTTGAATTTTATTTTGCTCGAAGTAACGGGCTATACCGCCATGCTTTTCTGAAACCTGTACCAAGGTTTTCATCAATGTATTTCCGCTTTCATAAAGTTTTACAGGAAACCTATTTCTTTGTGCATCAAAGGTGTAAGCAAAGCATTCTAGTTCAACCCCTACACTATCTACCTTATTTTGGAGATTATTTTTTTGCTCAATGGCAGGCCCTAACAAATAGGCCTCAATAAAATTTCTGCAAGACTCTATGGTAAGCAAATGAGGAGCCATAAACTTTATTTCTTTTTATCCATTTTCTGAAAACGATTTTCTGAAATCAGATTTTGCAGTTTGTCAAAAAATAGTGCGGCTATATTGGTATTGTAAAGTTTATCAATTTCCCGAATGCAAGTGGGGCTCGTTACATTTATTTCTGTGAGATAGTCGCCAATTACATCAATACCTGTAAAAAATAATCCGCGCTCCTTTAATGTAGCACTTATCTGACTGCATATCCAACGATCTCTTTCAGAAAGCCGAAAGCCCTTTGCCAATGCGCCTGCTGCCAGATTGCCCCTATGGTCTCCGCCTGTAGGTATTCTTGCAATACCATAATCCACCGGTATGCCATCAATGATAATAATTCGTTTATCACCCATGGTTTCAATCTCTGGTATATAAGCCTGCGCCTGAATATAGCGGTTGCCCGATTCTGTTATCTCATCTATAATCACATTGGTATTCACATCGCCCTTTGCAATTACATATACTGATTTTCCGCCCATCTTATCCGTTGGCTTTACTACAATCTTGCTATGCGTTTCTAAAAATATTTTAATATCCTTTTTAGATCTTGTAAATAATGATGGTGGGCAGCATTGTGGAAACCAAGCTGTAAAAATTTTTTCATTCACATCTCTCAGCGATCTCGGTTTATTCACTACCAGCACCCCTTCTTCTTCAGCTCGTTCAAGAATGTAGGTAGCCATGATATACTCTATATCAAATGGTGGGTCTTTTCGCATCAATATTACATCGAGGTTGCTGAGTGCTCCATATTCTTCGCCTATAATTTCAAACCAATTATGGAGATCATTAAAAACTTTCAATTGGCGCATACGAGCTTCGGGGCGGCCATCATGTAAAAAAAGATCGGCCATCTCCATGTAATTAATCTGCCAGCCTCGCTGCTGTGCTTCCAGCATAAATGCCAGAGAGGTATCCTTTTCTGGATGAATGGAACTTATCGGATCCATCACTACTCCAATTCTTATTTCACTCATATTTTTTATTTCTTTATTTTATTTAATAAAAAAACTGATTTACTATTTGCGTACAAGTTTTTCAAAACCTTGCCAATCTTCCGGAAGCTCCTGATTGATATACCGCTTACATCTTGCGGCAAAAACAGATGGCACTGGGTCACTGGCATCATATTTTATAAGATCATTAAAAATGGAAAGCGCTGTTGAGAAATTCCGGTTGAAATAGGCGTTCATCCCCGATGCAATCTGCTCCCGTGTTTCTTCTTTTAGTCTTCGTCTCAAATCATCCTCTGCATCAAGCACTTCATATAATCTGATGGCGCTTGCCTTTCCCTTTACGGCTACATAATCTACCAATCGGATAGAAAATGCAGCAGGGTTCAATAGGGATGAGAATGTGTTTTCCCCAATCAAAAATTTCGCTTCATATACTCTAGTAAGCTGCTCTATTCTCGAAGCCAGATTTACGGTATCGCCCAATACAGAACATTGCATTCTGTCTTGCCCACCCATAGTGCCCAGTACCATTGGTCCGGTGTTTAAGCCAAGTCCCATCTTTAAAGCCTGCTGGCCTTTAGAAATAAGTTGGGCATTAAAATTTCGCAAAGTATCGCACATGCTGATACCCGCTTCTACTGCCTGCTGTGCAGGCACCGGAAATAAAGCCATGATCTCATCACCGGCGTATGAATCTATAAATCCGCCAAGGTTTGAAATGGGTTCTCCTAATGCACTGAAATATTCATTCAGTAATTCTATAACATCATGCGGCGACAATAATTCTGCTAAGGCAGTAAACTCGCGTATATCAGAAAACAATACACTCATCTCCATTGCAACTGATTCGCCTAACTGAACTTTGGCAATATCATTGTGCCCTAGGTTTTTAAGAAACTGAATAGGCACAAACCGTTGTTGTGCCTTTAATAATCTTTCCTGATCTTCATAAATTCTTGCATTAGCCAGAGAAATAGCAGCCTGCCCTGCCAGCAATTTGATAACCTTTACCCGGTCTTCGCTAAATGCGCTGTGCGTTACATTATTTTCCAGATATACCGCTACTCTCCATTGATTGTGCAATGGAAGCGGTACACACATTACAGATAATGGTTTTTTTCTGATGATATATGGGTCGGATGAAAAGGGATTTAATTTAGAGGCATTATCAATTACGATTGCCTCATTGGTACGCCAGGCAGTATTGATAAGCGACGTTGGAAAATCAGAAATATTTTGCGCTGAATTATATTCACTTGCTTCAGTAGGGCTTTCATCATTTTGAGCCAATATAGCAATCTGTCCATCGCGATCTTCAAAAAGAAAACCTCTTTGAGCACCTGCATTTTCAGAGAGAATTTGTAACGTCGCTTTGAAAAGTTTTTTCAATACCAGTTCGCCTGAAATAGTTTGAGAAGCTTTGAATACAGAATTCATATCTAACAACTCAGGGTTGAAGCTGTCTGTATTATACTGTTTTGTGGATTCAGCTTTGCCCTGCACCGCAGTCTGGTTGTTTATTATTGTAGCTAATGCTGAAAGAGTTGGATACTCCATATCCATTTGTTCCACCTTTCGGGAAGCGCCCCATCTGTAATATAAATGTCGTGAGGCGTGCAAATATCCTTCTGCAGCTTTTGCCAATCCTACATGCAATAATAATCTTGCCGCCATTTCATTTGCCATAGCTTCATCGCGAATAAAATTATATTTCTTCGCATCAGCTATAGACTTTTCAAAGAGCTCAAGGGCTGCTACTATATTGCCTCTGTATCCTTCAAGGGCTGCTTCCATCATCAAAGAGAGGTGACCAAAGTTTTCAACACATTGCATTGCCCATTTGTTCATAGTAGCCAGGCTTACATCCATTTTGCGCAGCATAATGACCTGCTCATCTTCAACAGCATCGGGTAGTAAAGTGGCGTACACCAAAAAAGAAATGATGTGAAAACGCACCAACTGTGGCAACGACATTACAGATGACATCAGCTTTTCTTGCTCCTGCACATGCGATAGAGCCCCTTTAGCATCATTATATAGAAAATAAATCTCTGACTTATAAATATGGTAGTTGGCAATGCCAGTCATAAAATGGCGGCGAAACATGCCATCCACACATTCCGATTCATTAAAGTTTTCATCTGCCAAAGAGTATTTGCTTTGGGTAAGCCCTCGAAAGTTGAGCTGCATTTGTAAGTACAATGTTCCGGAATCGTATGAATCTTGATAATCACAATCCTTTACAATTCGGAGCATTTTCCGATGTTCATTGGAGGCTGTTTCTAAATCAGTTTGCGGATCCCAAATAATGCAATCCTGAGCGCTATATGCCAGATATAAAAGATCGCCTGATTGATATCCGGCTTCTATGCCTTTTCTAAACCATGGAGTCATTGAAGACCAGTGATTGGACCAGTGATGAACAAACATGGTATATACATAAATGATTCTCGACCTCAGGGAAATATCATCCGATTTTTCAATAATATTTACGCCCAGCTTGCCATACTCATACCCTTGCGCTGTATCATTAAAATATCCGCAAAGAATCATACCATAAGCTGCAAATGCAAAAGCTGTTTCAGGGCTGTTACCATATTGTAATGAAAGATTTACAGACTTGAGTACCAGATAGGGAAACATTTCGCCACTTGCAGATAAAAAAGCTGCTGCAAATATTTCCATTAATAACTGGCTGGCAATTTTTGCTTTTGGATCATGTAAAGCGGGCATGTGTATCAAATCGGCAATAGCACGCCCATTAAGGTTTGCAGCCACCAGCCTTACCTCTTCTAATACATTATCAGAAGTTGGCGATTGCAGAAATTCAAATCCCAGAAATGAAAGCCCTTCGCAAGCAGCAAGTATGGATTCATGCATCTTTCCTATGGTAGCATATTGGCGGGTTCGTGCAGATAGCGCCAATGCTTTTTCTATGGGTGTCTTTGCATAATGCAGTAATTTTTCTGTCCAACGATCTGCTTCGCCCCAGTCGCCAGTAAGATAGGTGCAATGTTGAATTTCATCACTCAGGTTCCAGATAAGGCTATAATGAAATTGCCATGCATCTTCATCCAAAAGTTCAAAACCTATTTTTAAATAATTCAATGCAGCATCATAAGCAGAGGATTGTTTTGCCTTTATCCCTGCTCTTAAATTTAGATTGGATAGTTTGGTTAGCTCTTCCGGATTGCTTACCAATAATCTTCCTTCATTTAAATGCCCTACTGCTTCTAATAGTACTTCATCCAACTTCTCTTCATTGGTATAGTTCAGAATTAATCGTCCAATAGATAAATGAAGCGCCTGCCTTTTTTCCACTGCAATCATTGAATACACCGCCTGCTGCACCCTATCGTGCAGAAACCTGTAGGTGGGATTCAGTTCAGGATGATTTACTTTCCCCGCCTTTGATAATTCCTTTGATTGGACATTGGTATCTAACCCTACCAATTTATAATTTTCACTCAATGGAATGATTATCCCTGTACGCAGTGCCTCGTCTAATTCCGATGCTGTTTTCTCCAAGTTACTTTCATGAATGTAGGCCAATGTTTTAAGGTCAAATACAGAACCAATGCAGGCAGCCAACTGTAATACCTGCTGTGTATTTTTTTGAAGACGCGACTGGCTGGCTACCAGAAAGTCCACTACATTATCACTGTTTTTGGTTTTCTTTACTGCATCAATGTCCCATTGCCACGCTCCTTTTTCTGGGTCAAATGTGATTATCCCTCTTTCATTAAGATCTTTTAATAATTCTATTGTAAAAAAAGGATTGCCTGCTGATTTTGCAAATAATACCTGGCTCAGTTGCATTGCCTGTTGTGCTTCACAATGCAGTGCATCTGTTGTAAGTTGGGTTACTGCCTCTTCACTTAAAGGATCGAGCTGCAAATTTTTTACAACCCGCTCCTTCTGAATTTCGCTAAGTGTAATGCTCAATGGATGAGATGCATCTACCGCATTGATTCGATAAGCACCTATCAGCAATAAATATCCAGACTCACGCGAGCTCACCAGATGATGAATCAGATTCAAGGTAGGCACATCACTCCATTGTAGATCATCCATAAACAACACTAGCGGATGATCTTTTTTGGCAAAAACATTTACAAAGTTCTGCAGCAAGATGAGAAAACGCTTCTGCGCCTCTACTGGCGGAAGCTCCTGTACAGGAGGCTGTTTACCTATAATCAATTCTAGGTTAGGGATCAAATCTATCAACAACTGGGCATTGCTTCCTAAGGCTTTGCTGATTTCTGCGCTCCAATTATCAAGGCTGCTTTGCGGCTCTCCCAGCAATTCATATATAAGATTGCGAAATGCGTTGGCAAAAGCCACATAAGCATTATTCTGTTTGAACTGTTCAAACTTTCCGTGAATCAGATAACCTCTTTTTTTTACAATGGATCTACCCAACTCATACACTAAAACCGATTTACCAACTCCGGAATACCCGGACACCAGACAAAATTCAACCGACCCATTAGCAGCATTATCAAATAGTGATTCTAAGCTTTCCAGTTCTTTTTTTCGGCCATATAATTTTTGAGGGATTTGAAAAGTTCGAGATACATCAGACTTTGCTAATTCAAAACTAAAGTCTTGAAATCCTTTGCTGATTCTATCACGGCACTCCTCCATATCTGCTACTATACCATAGCTGCTCTGATATCTCTCCTCAGCATTTTTGGAAATAAGCTTTGCAACAATATCTGACAATACATTCGGGATCATCCGGTTCACTTTATTGACGGGTGGCGCCTGCCTGCTAATGTGGCAATGCACCCATTCCAAAGCATCTTCTGCATTAAAAGGAAGCCTGCCAGTAAGCATCTGATAAAAAGTAATTCCGAGAGAATAATAATCTGTACGGTAATCCACATCTCGGTTCATGCGGCCTGTTTGCTCAGGAGAGATATAGGGAAGCGAGCCTTCAATACGTTTTGTTAATGAAATATCCTGCCGCTCTCTGGAAAGCGCTGTCGAAGCGCTGAAATCAATGAGGCGCAGGGCTCCACCTTCGGGATCAATAAGAATATTGGCCGGGTTAATGTCTTTATGAATGATTTTTTTTTCGTGTAAGTTCCCCAGAATTTTCACCAGCGAAATAGCAAGTGAAAAAAATTGCTTCAAGGATAAATTATGATTCTCGCTTTCTGCCAGATAATCCCGCAATGGGATTCCAAATTTTTCCATTACAATTCCACAATTGCCCGAACCAAAAGAAACAAAGGAATAAATTTTTACTATACCATCAAATTGCAATTTCGATAGTATCTGGTATTCACGCCTGATATTGGCTATATCTTCATTTCTGGGAAAAGGATCTACCAGTGCTTTTATGGCTACTACTTCATTATCCGTTTTTCTGATAGCCCGATATACTATATGAAGATTTGAGACTGATATTGTTTCCAATATCTGGTATCCTGGAATGATTTCTGCAACCAAGTTTTTGCTGTTGATGTCCACGCATCAGATATTGAAGTATTCGTTAAAAGTCAGTAAAAAATCGCGGCGAGCATTGTTTACCATCGGATATCCATGCCCGCACAATACATGTTCAAATGGTATTTCTTTTAATCTTACAAAATCTTCTGCAGCAGGCTGGCTCTCAAACATCCAAGCTGGCCCCAGATTTGCCGGCCGAAAAAATTTCATTTGTTGCATGATAGCGATTGTTCCTTTATCAAAAAACTGATCAGGTTCTACCCAGTTTTGCAATGAATCGCAGGCTATCATTATTCCCCCTTCACGGTCAAGGCGTAGGATACATTCAGGTCGTTTTACTGTTTCAAAAACGAATAAAGATGCATCACTAAATGGCATTTCCCCGCCGGGTATAAATTCCTTATCTACTTTCATTCCTTCTTTCACTTTCATTCCGGGAAGTGCCCAGAAGATAGCCTTGTATCTATCCAGATAAAATGGATCGTCTATTCCATGCATGTCTCCAAGCCGCACTACATTTACTACTTTCCCCAATTTATCTATTGCTGCAAGCCCTTCATCATTCAGTCGTACAGAATTCAGGATGGTTAATTGATCACCTTCCCGCACTATAATCATGTTTCTGCTGAATTGCCAAGTCGAGCCAAAGAATTCCCCTTTCATAGTACCAGATACGAAGAATACATCTTTGAATACCTCTTGTATCTCACCATGAGGCATCGCATCAGAAAATTTTGGCATATTATATTTTTACTAAAAGTACAAAATTATATTACAACAATTTTCATATCAAAATCATTTCTTCAGCTTTAAGCATTATAGTCTATTACTCCAGCATAGGCATATTCCTTTGCATATTCATGCAAATAACCATTGATATAATTTTTAGCTCCGGCAGAAATATTTCCCACTCGGATGCCTTCTTCTGTTTCGGACCCATTACTTGTGTCATGGCGTTTTACAAAAAAGAGTGTCATATCTTTTCCACCAAGTAGGGGTATGATGCCCTGGAGTTCTATTCTTGCATTTCGCATATCAAATACATAACCGCCCAAAGATGTGTAGAATGGTTGAGCAGCCAAAGTAGCCTTTGTAAAATACGGCCAATCGCCGGATGGAGGTTGGAAGGCTGCATAATTTTTTTCTTCTATCACTGCTACGTTTCTAAGTTTTTCAATGTAAGGCATACTTAGTCCTGCGCTTTCAGCTCCCTTAATTATGATGTTCAGATAACGCCGAGTAGGCATACAGTATTCATCTATAAAACCTGGAAGGCCTACATAGGTTTGGGCCGTTACAAACCCATTGACAGTTTTCACCTTCACCGCTATCCTGTCGTACCCGAGGCCATACGACTCCACTTCATCTAAATATGGCAAGTGCTCATCAGAACAAGTATGCACCATGCCTTCTACAAAATCATCAGGATTGGCAGATGGCTCAATATTTCCAACACCTCCTTCGTGACGAAACCAATGCTGAACATTGAACCGAAGCTTCCATCCATGCAGTACTGCCTTCTCTGATGCTATGGGCACTACCCCCTTTGCTTTTAGAGAAACTAAATTAATATTAGAGCCATATCCAAAATAAAAAAACATAAAACTATTGTGTGACTAAAGTAACATAAAAAAAAACCTTAAAGAGTGCCACAGACAAATTCTCTGTGAAAGTCTGAACCTAAACTAATTCTTTTATCCGATATTTATATTCAATTCTTTGAAAATCACCTGCCGCTTTCCTGCAAGAATTTTTAATAAATATATTTTTAAATAATTTATGAGACTGTATCGGGTGCATGCAACTTAATCAGGAAATGTACAATTGAATGTAAAGGCAACTGGCATACAGATTACCTATTGTTGCTTTTTCAAAACAACTTTTCCCGTATTCAATCCGCAACAATTATTAATGTGCATTGTTGAGCAAAAAATTCACAATCAACCAAAAATGAACAAAAACAAAAAAGCTGAACTAACCCGCATTCACAAACAGTTTTTTGATGCAGGCACAGGAAACAAGTTATCTCAACCTTTGGCTAAGTTCATAGATGAAAATGTTTATGGATTTGGTACTGCTGTTGACGAAAAAGTATCTGGTTTAGCAGAATTCAAAAAATTACTCAATTATCAGAAAAAGCAAAGCAAAGGCATTGACATCCAATGGAAGGTGAAACCTTTACACCGCTTCATTTCTGATGATGAAAATAATGCCGTATTTTCTGATGAGTTGTACTTATCAGTTGTAGCAGGAGGCGAGCATATCCGAAAATGTTTTCGCTTTTCTGTTGTACTTAATTATATCAACAATCACTGGAAGGTGATTCACTGGCACGGCTCTGCACCTG
>JAFDXH010000186.1 GCA_018268075.1 Bacteroidota bacterium
TCCCGTTCCCCTGCAACTGATTCACCTCCTGAAAATGGATGGGATTACAAGCAAAGTGAAATATGGCTAAATGGCAAATCTGTACTCCCACCGCACTGGAAGCATGCAGGACAAAAAGGCGATCCCGAAGTACCGCTGGTGGATGAGGGCTATTCGTACCGGCAGCCTACAACTATTTTCTTACAAAAAGGATGGAATGATGTATTGCTGAAATGTCCGGTAGGGAGTTTTAAAGGAAAGGATTGGCAGAATCCTGTAAAATGGGAATTTACTTTTGTGGAGGTGGAGTAAATAGTTTTTCGTTGAAAATATTTTTTGTACAAATTTAAAGTTGTACTTTAAATTTGTACAAATTGAATTATGATTAACCGTGAAATTTTAAAAAAGTTCAGGGAATATGTTCAATATTACCAGATCATTTCACTTACCGGTCCAAGGCAGAGTGGTAAAAGTACCTTTATTCAACACGCAGTAAAAAAACTCCCTTATATCAATCTTGAATCACCGGATGAGAGGCGATTTGCAATTACAGATCCAAAGCATTTTCTTCAACGATTTCCGAAAGGGGCTATCCTGGATGAGGTGCAGTATGTTCCGGAATTGTTTTCTTATATACAGGTTTTGACAGATGCTGATAAATCTTTAAAATTTTATCTAACCGGATCACAGAACTTTCTTATGCAGGAAAGAATCAGCCAGTCTCTTGCGGGGCGTGTGGGTTTGCTTACTCTCTTACCTTTTTCGTACAGCGAATTAAAAAAAGCAAAGAAAGAAAACAGTGATTTGCAGATTCAGCAATTTACCGGCTTTTATCCACGGATTTACGACAGGGGCATCCCACCCAGGGAATTTTACAGAAATTATGTGAATACCTATTTACAAAGAGATGTGCAGGGGCTTATCAGAAATGAAAATATGGAATCTTTCAACCGGTTTATTGGCCTGGTGGCAGGTCGTGCAGGGCAAATACTCAATTATCAATCTTTGGCAAATGATACCGGATTATCTGTTTCATCAGTTCAAACCTGGATAAGGATATTAGAAAGAGGTTATATCATTTTTTTACTTCCCTCTTATCATAATAATTTCAGGAAACGAATAGTTAAATCACCTAAACTCTATTTCTTTGATTCAGGTCTGTTATGCTATCTGCTGAATATTGAAAAACCAGGACAACTTACTACCCATTTTGCCAAAGGAGCCATTTTTGAAAACTATGCTATTTCTGAAATATTCAAACAAAGAGTACATAAAGGACTCTCTCCAAATTTATATTTTTGGAAAGACAATCATAATAAGGAAATTGATTGTATTCTTGAAACAGGTGAAGGGAATATAGCTTTTGAAGTAAAGAGTAGCACTACATTTTCATCTTCTTTTTTTGAAAATATACGGTATTGGGAAAAGATCACTGATAGCAAAAATAGTTCAGTTATTTATGGTGGAGATAAAAGTTTTAAAACTGTCTCAGGAAAAGCCATTGCATGGAATGAAATAAAACTATAGCAATGTAACTTCGTTATCTGGTATATTTTAATATTTTTCTTAAAACCAACTTTATGTCAATAAAGATAACTTCAGTCGAAGCAAGAGATATTAGGTTTCCTACCAGCCGTGAATTTATTGGTTCAGATGCTACCAACAAAGATCCCGATTACTCAGCGGCTTATGTAATCATAAAAACAGATAACGACAAGCTGGAAGGGCAGGGTCTGACCTTTACTATTGGTCGTGGCAATGAACTCTGTGTTGCAGCCATCAATGCACTGTCTTATCTTATAAAGGGAAAAACTGTTGAAGAAATTGCCTCTGACATGGCAGGCTTCTGGCGTATGATTACCGGTGACAGTCAGTTGCGATGGCTGGGTCCTGAAAAGGGTGTGATTCATTTGGCTACCGGTGCTGTGGTAAATGCTGTTTGGGATTTATATGCAAAATCGGAAGGAAAACCTTTGTGGAAATTAATTGCGGATATGACTCCGCAGCAAATAGTTTCGTGCATTGATTTTACTTACCTCACAGACGTCATCACTCCTGATGAAGCTTTGCAGATTCTTCAATTGCAGGAAAATTCCAAACAGGAAAGAATTCAATATTTGTTAAAGAATGGCTATACCGCTTATACAACTTCTGCAGGATGGTTGGGTTATTCCGATGAAAAAATAAGAAGACTTTGCCATGAGGCAAAAAAAGAAGGCTGGAAGTACATGAAAATGAAAGTGGGGAGTGATATACAAGCTGATGTGAGACGTGCAGAAATCATCAGGGAAGAAATAGGAAATGAACTTAAACTGATGATGGACGCTAATCAAAAATGGGAAGTGAATGAAGCGATTGAGAACATGAAATTGTTGGCCAGGTTTAATCCCTGGTGGATTGAGGAACCTACCAGTCCCGATGATGTACTCGGTCATCTTAAAATCAAACAAAGTATTTTACCTATAAGAGTTGCAACCGGTGAACATTGTCAAAACAGGGTAATGTTTAAACAGTTTTTGAATAGCGGTGCCATAGATGTTTGCCAGATTGATAGTTGCAGGGTAGGTGGAGTTAATGAAATTCTGAGTATACTGTTAATGGCCGCGAAACTAAAGATTCCTGTATGCCCGCATGCCGGTGGGGTAGGGTTATGCGAGTATGTGCAACACCTGTCAATGATAGATTTTATTTGTATCAGTGGCA
>JAFDXH010000187.1 GCA_018268075.1 Bacteroidota bacterium
CAAATAACAGTACCGGCCCGTTTATAGAATTGAAAACCGGTATGTGGATAGCGGCATTTTTGTTTTGCGCATATACCTTACCGATACATGCGGTAAAAATGCAACAGGTAATTACAAAAATATTTTTCTTCATAATTCTCGTATTTAACTTTTTACAAGTCTATTCCAAAGCTGAATCCATTATTGCAGTCATAGCTCACCTTCAGCCCGGGGTGTACACATATTTTTCCACCCTCGGGAACGCAATCACAAACTGTTCCCCAGCATAACCCGGTAAAGCATCCGTCATCACAGCTACCGATGCTTGCAGAAAGATGTGCCGCCAAATCGCCTCCTGCGTTGAAACAACCATTTACATAATCAAGATGAACGCCTGCATCACTGCCAATATCAATGCTGGCAATTTGGCCTAAGCCCCATACAGACAAGGATGCACCGCAATCCCACGATGCGGCAATATCAACCCCGTAATTACCCGCACCGATGCCCATGTTTATTTTAACTTCCCCATAATTCTTATACCAAATAGAGCCGCTGGCGATGTAGATGTCGCCTGTAAGCTTAAAATTAATATTTGACGATGCATCCAGGCTTATCCCTTTCAAAACACCATTATCTAAAAATGTCGGGTCTATAAAATTGGTGTACTCTGCATATTCCGGATGGTTATTTACATTCAATCCCCAGCCGGCGGCTATGTGTACCTGTTCGTCAAAGATGCCGAGAAGCGTAGATTGATATTGTGCCGCAATCATAAAATAAGCATCATTTTTTGCAGCACTTAATGTAAAGATGGCAGACCCTTCAGCAGAAATCACTTTTGGTATCAGTGCTATTGACGAATTGATATTAATGGTAAACAGAGATTTCGGAACATCAAGTACCACCGAAGCATTTGCTACATTCACGGTTAATACATTTAGCCCGGCGGTTCCGGTTATTACAGGCCCGTTGGTAACCGTTACGCTTACACTGATTGTAACGGCAGGACCCAAACCGGTTACTGCCAAATCACCATTGATATTAACCAGCCAGCTATGGTCAGACGTATTCAAACTAAACCCGCCACCGGGATTATTGATAGAAACAATAGCACCAATCGGTATAGAAATATTTGCTTTAAAATTAGCAGATACAGAAATGCCATTGGGAAGCTTGTAATAGCTGAAACCAATATTGGCGCCGGGCAATCCTGCAATGGTAATGCTTCCATCTCCGGCAAAGCCTTTTTTATCAGGCTGATTTACGAATGTAATATGTGCCGATACTGCGGCTATGCCTGCCATGCTAAAACTTAGTCCGATATCATCAACACTTACCGAACCACCCGTTCCAAAATGAACGCCACCGGCAGACGCTTTTAAAAATGGAATGGCAGTGAGATTGAAATTGCCATTTACATCTACACCAACGCCGTTGATGGTATGAAAGCCTACATCTGTTATCTGCACAGTTGCCAGCCCAAAAAAATCCTGGTTAATATTTGTTTGAACAGTGGCGGCAAATTTTCCATCGGTTTGTATTTGAAAAAACTGAAGCGACATTTTGCCGAATAAAGACGGAAATTGTACCGTGCCGGAGCCACCGATGTAATAAACATTTGTTGAACCAATCTTTCCAAAACTTAATGGCGTGCTGCCTCCCAGGAATTTTACGATTCCAAAAACATCAATGCCTGTGTTCGGTATCGTAAATGAACCTCCATATAATTGGTCTGTTGATATCGTGAGATTTGCAAAATCAATTTCAGAAGTTTGTGAGCCGGGTATTTTCACCTGCACATTGCCGCTAATGCTAAAGCCATTGTCATTAAAGGACAACCCGGTTAATGACGCACTCCAACTTGCAATCTGGAATTTTGGCGCCGGGTTCATATCCACAGAAACATTGCTTACATAACCATTTGTGCCAATTGATAAATCCTGGATTTGTAATGTTGTATTACTGATAAGCGGAATGTTATTGAAGCTGATGCTCCCTTTTAAATGCAAGCCATCTGATTTGACAGCACTGTTTGTTAAATCAAGGGTAACCTTAAAGCCGTAGAGATTAAAACTCTGGCTTCCGCTTCCACTTATAGATAAGCCTGCGGCTGAAAGCTGGCCATCGCTATTGATAACCGGAATGCTTACCGGCGAAGAAGATGATTGATTTTGCACATATTGTTTCAATGAAGCGTCCACATAAGGCGTAATGCCTGATGGAACAAATCGTGCATAATCAATAGCAGGTAAACCTTCAATCGCTCCTGCATCACCGGCAGCGCCTGCTGAACGCACAATTATCGCAGCGCCGTTGTTGGATAATTTTAATGGAAGAAAATTAAATGCTTTCAGCGAGAGTTCTGTAACATCCGTATTGATGACGCCATTTACAGGTACCGGAATATTATTCTGAATCACCACTTCCACATTTGAAAAAGGAATCACCGTTCCGTTCTTTAACGAGAATACAGCATTGTCAGGCAAGTTTACAAATGAGCCGCTTAATTTTTTATGCGTTGCATCTACATTCACAACATTATCAATCTGCACATTGAACCCAACTAATTTGGTAATATTGAAACTTGCAGTGGTTAGATTAAAGTTTACTGTTGTGCCCGGCAGTGCAAATGTCTGGTCTTTTCCGTTATCAGAAATATATCCTGATTTGGCGGCTTTCAGTGTGTATTCTCCCTGTGGCACAATGATAGTGTATGAACCATCAGCAGCGGAAGTAGCCTTTATATAATCAATGCCGGCAACTATAATATCTGCACCGCTGACTCCTGCGCCATTTGCCGTTACAGTACCCGTTACTCTTACTCCTTGTTTCAGTTGAACCGTGATTTTACTTGTGTCGGTAACACTAACGTTGACGGCAACCTGCTGTGGCGACAGCGCAGAACCCGGGTTAGATACATTCAGCAACAAACTACCTGCAGGGCCTTCAATAAAACGTTTCCCGCTTTTATCAGTGTACTCGGTTGAATCAGTTCCGTCAATTTGTATGGCAGCATTGTTAACGGGATTGTTATTTTGGTCTGTAACAGTTATCAACATCCGCCCGGTTTCTTTGGTCAACGTAATAGTGCCCAAATCAACTGCGCCTGAAGGATTATCATCTTTATTGAGCATTGAATTTGTAAATGCTGTTGTCGCAATTTTTATATTGGATGTAAATCCAAATCCTGAAGGCGAAATCGGATTGCCCTGCGTAACAGATTGCCGGTAAGTAGGTGTAGAGTGAAGCGCAGTGTAATAGTTGTCTGTTGGATTTCCTTTTAGCGTCTTTATATCTTGTTGCGGAATAATTTTCATCATCAGCTTTGTGTTGCCTGAAGATATTACCTGGGTGGTTGTATCTAATAATGCCTGGTCAATGAAAACAGGATACCGCACAGTATCATATCCCAGCTTATATACGAGTAATGTGTCCCGGCCTGCTTCATGAAAAGTAGCAATATATCCATTAACATCCGTCTGCGCCTGAGAGCCACCCGACACCCATCTGTATCCTGCATTGATTGGATTTTTTTTATCATCCACTACTTTTCCTGTAACGGCATACGATTTGAATTTGAAGATTTCATTTACAGAAACCTGTATGCCCTTTTGGCTAAAAAGTGCATGTGTGCTGTCTGTGAGCATCACATTACTCCCCGGAAGTTTGACAACAATTTTGAGGAAACCGGGTTTTACCGGTATATTGGATATTGAAAAATTTCCGGATGAATCTGTGGTCGTTGTCATCTGTCCATTGTTGAGGATTAGGGTCACATTATTTATAAGAGATGAAGGAGTCCTAACCTCCATTTTGGTTTTATTATTTTCGGAAGCAGGGGAAGGATTTGTTTTTGTTATTGGTGTTGTATAATTCTTATTTATTGGCACAGTTCTGTTTTTTGGACTTTTATTGCCGGAGGAGCCGGCTGGTTGTGAACCCGGATGCAGCGCTTTAATATTTTCGTTTGCCATTAAACCAGGCGCAGCCATTATCAAATGATTAGAAACCTGTGTTGCTTTTTTATACGCGGAATCGGTTAAATAAAGCGTAACAACAGCGCCTGGAATGAATTGTTTCAACCCGCTTTGTTCAAGCACTTTTGACACGCTGCCGCTTAACGTGTTAGGCAGGGTACTCAGGCGGTAAACCTGTTGCACGGTTTGCGGAGCGGTTAGGTTAGTATTAGTTGTATTGGTAACAAGGGTTGTATTAAAGGTGGAATAATGCGCACTATTCACCACAATTTTATATTCAGCATCACTGCCATTGCTATAAACTAATCGCGACGCCGTATAACCTTCTCCCAGGGCATCTATTGGTATGTAGAGTTGGCCATCTATTGTTTCGGGTGTCCGGCTATTCGCATCCAGATTGCCTTCGGTTTTTAATGCAGGATTGGCATTGTAAAAATCGGCACGACGATAAATTTTTACAGATGTGTTTATAAGTTCACTATCATTTTCATTTATCGCAAATGGAATATACCGGAAGGTGTTAGCTAAAGCTTTCAATTCACCCAAATCGTAATTGATAGCATTGGCAGGAATAGAAAATGAATAGGCGGCTAGGGTGAAATAATTGTTCTGCACACTCACTGAATATTTATATCCGTTACTATTATTGAATGTTGCAGGCGGAACAAATGAAAGTTGAAAATTGCCGTTGGCATCCGTTACCGCAGCGCCTACTAATACAGGCTGTGAGGATGATGAAGGTTTTGTAGTATCTGTTGCCATTACTTTAATAATGGCATTTGCCAATGGGTGTGATTGCGAACCGTAATTATTAAAAAACGCCGGGTCGCTTGTAAGGTTTGCAATGTTGAATCCGCCGCCTATCACACTAAAGGCAGCTTTTGAAAATTTAGTAAGCTGCGTTGATGTAGATGGAACAACCGGCGCAGTCGGCTGAACAGATTTTAGGTAATTCATCTTAAAATCCGCATACATCCCGTTATTATTGCTTTTTCCCGAAAGCGCCTCAGACACAGGTTTTACAGCAGCAACAAAACTTGGGTCACTCAATGCCGCACCAATGATTAAATTAGAATTTCCTGATTTTAGCTGTTCGTAAAACCTTTCGTTTTTAGAGGGTGGCGTATAAACTGTTTTTGTGGAGGGTGCGAACTCCTCTGATTTTCTGTAATACCAGTTTATATTTCCTTTAATAGTTACTGAAGGAATGTTTGTATTATTATTGTTATTGTTTGTTGCTGCTGTTGAAGAATTTGCACCCGTGGTATCTGCAGGCTGGCCATAAATAAAACTTGTTACTTCACTTCTTCCGCCGTTACGAAACGTAACTGAATTAAAAGGGTCTTTCGCAATTACCATCAATGCATATTGTCTGCCGGGGGTAAGCGATGGCATAGACGGGCCGTATAATAATAAATTGCCTGCATTAATAGTTTGCTGAAAAAACGGCGGCGTGGTTGCAGTATTAATCGCATCATTTGGATTCTTATTATCTAATATTTCCACCATCTCAACAGTGTATTGCGTAGAAGGCGGCGCACCTGCCGGCGTTGACCATGTAATTACAAAATTTTGCGTTGTTTGTGCAGAGATAGATTGCTCATTAAATGGTGTAATAATATAAGGAGGTTCTACGCTGGTAACCGGAAAAACATTGCTGCAACCCATCGGCTCCGTTTCCGATAAAGGTTGATTGGTATTGTAATTGAACGCCTGCACACAAACCTGGTAATTGCCTTCCGGCAGGCCGTTTCCCCTTACCACCTGGTCTCTTGTAATGCCACTAAAAACAAGCTGGTTATAATCAAACAACTGGCTGATGTCGCTGCCATTAAGGTTAAGCGTTTGCCCGGCGCCAAGATGAATTGGCGATTGGCTTTTATATTGAGGGCTTACCCGAAGCACTATTCCGTTATCGCCGGTTATAGTTCCTCTCAACTGGATATCCTGTGGAAGATTACTGACATTATGAACTAATATTAAAACCTGCTGCGGATGAGATGTGTAATCTGTAACCTTACTTGGGTATGGAGGAAGGATGCTTATTTTAATATCTACCTGCGCTGAAATATGGGTAACACATACTATTATCAATAAAACAGTAAGTAAAAATATTTTCCGGTATAAGTAATTTCCTTTCATAGTAAAATGATTTAAAAGCTATACGTATAAGCGAGTTCACCGCGCAGTTCACTGAATGCAGGAAGTGAAACAATGTTTTTGGGCTTATTGGAGGTATAAAAAACCAGGGCCGTAAAACTTTGCCTTTTCAAAAACTTATATTGCAGGTTGGCAGACGCATTAATAGTATTATCGGGGTTGCCATTTTGCCTGCCAATAAAATAACCTCCGCTTGCTGAAACTAAAAAAGCCGTTTTTAAAAAGGATTTATTAAAACCAAGAGTAGCGCCTTTGTTTTTATCAGATGTGCCGGGCGCTTCGGCATCTGTATAGCTTAGGTTTGTATATACAGAAAATTTTCCGGGAATATTTCCGTAGGTATAATTGCAATAAAATTGTTGATAATTCACATTGCGGCTAATGGCATTTTGTGAAAAGTAATTATTGAAATCATTCATCATCATCAGGTTGGCTGATAATACGATGGTATGTGAAGCCTTAGCGCCAATAATAGTATAGCGTGGGCTTACAGAGAGGTTCTGTGTGGTTTGTACAATTTTGAGCGAGTCGGCAAAGCGAATGGTTTGTGGTTGCTGATTGTTGGAAAAATTAGTATAGTTAATATCCAGGCCGAGATGAGTAGTAATATCGGCACTCAGCAATGCGGTACCAATAATTTTTTTTGAAGTAGCTTCTTTCTGGTGTTGCAAGTTGTCATGTTGAAATCCAATGCTTCCGTTAAATCTTAATTTATTTTTGAACAGATGAAAGGCAGGAGTCAGCAAATAACTTTCCAGGTCGCTGTTAAAGAAGTAGGCGCCCATAGATTGAAAGCCCGGGTCTATTCGCCTGTATTGTAGCTTGACTGAATACGACTTAGCTTTGTAGCCAATAGAACCCGTGATGGCGGTATTCAATTCGCTGGTACCATTTACGATTGCATAAGATTTAATCTTTTTAATTAAAGGGTCATTAACCGAGTCCAGGCTAATCGGAGAATTTACGTCGCGGGTATATAAACTGGTACCTGCATCACCCTCAAAAAAGAACTTTTTAAAAAACGTCAGCCTTGTGCTGATGGCTACTACTGTATTAGCCGCAGGCAACACGCTTAGCGAATCCAAAATATTTTTGCCAACTTTTATACTGCCTGTATCGTCTTTCCCTTTCAGAAAGCTGATATCAATAAAATTATTTTCTGTGCCATATCCTATTTTAGCAGCTATTGCTTTTCGTGTAAAGGAAACCGGCACAAGGCTTAATGAGGTGGTGTCTAAAGTGGTGGCGCGGTTCAATCTTCCATACATGAAACCAAGCCGTAATTTTCCGGGTGTCAGTTCCACACCTGCGCCATACATTGTGTAGCCCGCTAATGTGTATGGAGAAAAATTAATATTTCTATATCCTAAATGAGCGGTTATCCATTTATAATGCGGGCTGATACCAAATTGGTTGAAAGGCTGCCGGAAAGAGCGGTCTCTTTCGCTGATACTGAAACTTGCCGGCATGGAAATACCATATATACTCAAATTAAGATTGCCCGAAAAAATATACGAAAACGGCACTCTGTAAGCAGTAGTACCGGAAATGTTGTCATAAATACCGCGCAACTGCACTGAGCCGTTTGCTGCAAAAGGTTTAAGCGCATGAAGGTTGTCCAGGTCCTGTGCGTTTGCAACTGATGCTGTTAAAAAACACAGGATAACAAGCTGAACATAAAATTTGGTTTGCATAAGCTCTTATTTCATATTGTCAAAGCCGATTACTTGTATTATAAAATAGAAATCCGGTCTAAAAGTATGTTTACTGTATCTCCGTTTTTAGAAATACCCGACACACGCATCTTTAAAATCGCCGAACGTCTTTATCTTCTACAAAAACTTTGCAGCAAACAGACAAATAACCAGGATTCTCATTCTTATTTCGGATATTGTTGGTCAGGCCAGGCAGCGGTTCTCAGGAGAAGTTTGCGCTTGTGAAAGAACCGGAGTACCTATTTTACCTGAATGATTTTTATTGGATGTCATACAAGCTTGTGTTTTTATCTTCCTGATAATTCGGCGGAAGAGTGAACATGGAACCAGGCATATCTTTTTTAGTAATACTACTTAACTGTATTACATAGGAAGAGCCGCTTGCCTGAGTGGTAGATTTTACCAGTAAGCCTGCGCAGCCTGCATCTATGATTTTCTTCACAACGGCCGGTGCATGGTTTTCAAAAATTACAGGTGAAACGTATTGGCCGCCCGGCACTTCAGCGCTGTACCATTCATCATTTACTTCATGCGATGTTTGCCCCAGGGCTTTTACGGTGTAGGTTATCTTTACATGAACACAGTTATAGCCAAACATTTTTTCATTCCCTATTTTTTGTACCTGCACATTGTATTCGTTTTTCCCTGCATCGCTTTTTTGTTGCTTTGCATATTTTTTATATTGTTCATTCAGGTTGATACTGTAATTTTCGTGTACGCTTGCCAGTGAGGTGGCATGTACTTTCATATTAATTGCAGACGACTCTGCATAACCTTCGGTATATACATTCCATTGCTGCGGCTGCGTGCTGATATAAATGTTTTTCCACAACCCATTCTTTTCCCCCTGTTCAATAGTGCCTCCCGAATATTGCAACATAATACTGTTCCCATTGCCCGAAACCGGAACTGAATAATCTGACGCCTGCTCCGGGGTATAAACGGCAGTGTATGTTTTTGCAGTCCCTGCGGTTCCGTTTTCCTGAGCCTGCTGCATTCCTTTGGCAACAGCTTTTAACGGGTTATCATCTTTTAATTGACCAAGCTGTGTATTTAAAAGTAACTTGGACATTACATCGCCGGGATTGCCGGTTTTTCCGCCCATCATTGATTGCACCATCTGCATCATGCTATCCATATTTTTTCCTCCACCGAGATTTTTTAAAATACCTAAATCATTTTTTCCAAACATGGCCGACATGCCCTGAGCAAGCATACTGTCGGCATTTGCACCTTGTTGCGAAGTGGTATCAACTGCCTGAGCGGAAGCGTCTGCAGGCTGGCTTGCAGGATTCTGCATTGCAGTGGTATTATTTCCATTTGCAGCGTTGCCTGTATTCGTTTGCTCATTCGTATTTCCATTGGCATTTTTTGAACCCTGATTACAGGAAACAGTCAATAAGATAGCTACAGATAAAAATGTACGTGCTGATAATTTGAAGTGCTGCATCTTTTAAAGGTTAAAAAAATATTTTCTTAATTTTTCCCGAAAGGCAAATCAAAACTTCCTTCTGTGATATTGATTGTGGCGCCACCATCATCTGCATCTGCTTTAAATGTTCCTGAAAAGGTTCCTGAGACACGATTGGTATCTATGCTGGTTATCGTTACGGTAACCGATTCACCATAGTAATTTTTATAAGTGCTTCCTTCCATGTAAGAAGCAACCCTGGTTTTGTTATCTGCAAAATTTCCCAGGGAAGGGCTGTAATGAGTAATGGTAGTAGTACCGCTATTGGCCACCTGGAAATTGAAGACACTGCTCGTTTCACAGGTAACTTGTATTTTGATTGTTCCGGAAGCATCATTGGTTACTTCATTAATAAATAAATTAGAATGTTGCACATAATTCCGTGCAACGACATGCTTCCCGTTTACGGTGTATGAAAAGATACCTTTTGTGCCGGACAGGTTTTCATCGTCAGTATTATTCTTTATATCCGGTACGGATTTTACATCGGATACATTTGTTTTGCCTGCAGATGAAGTATTACCTGTACATGAAAATAATATACCGGTAAAAAAAATAATGATAAGAATTGGTTTTATAGGTTTCATCTTCTGATTTTTAATAGTTAGGTCATAGTTTTACTGTTGCCCTCTTCTTCAAACACGCTTGCTGAAATTGTATTGTATGCGCCTCTAATGACTTCCTAACTTATATATAGGCAAATCAAATTTTCCATCCGTTACCGGCAATATGCTGCTGCCATCTTCCCCGATTACACTTCCTGAAAACGTGCCTGATACTCGTTTATCGGAGAGTTGTTCCACATTAATGGTAATGCTGTTTACATGTGGGTCTATCTTGATATCTGAGCCGTGGTTTGCAGAGCCGGTATATACACATGAGTATGCTGTGTCGTTTACTTTATCATTCTCTTTTGTAAAAGTGTAGGAGCCGGTTTTATCCGGAATGGCGAACACAAAAGTCGATACACTGCCATCATCAGCGCTGGCATTTGTCAATCCAAGTGAAACTACACCGCCATCATCGGTGCTTAAGTTCGCTTTGAAGCCTTCCATCAGCGTACCTTTTTCATCTACTTTTTTTCCGGCTACCGTAAATGAATAGCTGCCTTCATCGCCGGTAGCTACGCTCGTATTGGATGAAGGAGCGCTGGTTCCATCATCGCTGGCAGCTTTATTGCTGTTGCTATTGCAGGCATTGAGTAAAAAAATTACAAAGAGAATTGCCGGGAAAAATTTTACTGTTTTCATTTGTTTATTTTTATGTTTTTAATAATCACATGGAAATCATTTTCTGAGGTAAATATGAATTTCTCATGCCAGGTTTCGTTACATTTATTTTTCAGTTTGCAACCATTTATTTTTGAGGTTGCCCGCTTTGCCCTGCCTGCATCAGGTTAGTGATGATGCCGTTATTATCCGCCTCTGAATAGTTTGAAGGAATATCAAAAAAGTCATTGCTTACACCTACGTAGGTAGCCTTTGTAAGTGTCATGCTCGTGGCAGAATTTTCCATAAATATTTTTACCGGAAAACCTTCAGCGCCGGCGGCTTTCAATGCAGACATAAAATTGCCCGTAGCGCCGGAACTTGCGGTGGCAGCTTTCTTATACACATCATAGCCTGGTACAGCGGTGCTCATCCACATATCCATCACCAATTTATTTCCTTTTACAACGGCGTGTTTGCAGGGGTACCCGTTTACATTTTCAGTGCCTATTACATAAGCCTTATAACTTTCCCCGTCTTTGTCTATCAATGCCTGGTCAATAACATTGAGCGAATACGTTTTGTCTTCATCATTCAGCGTAACGCTGTAGTTGGGCATATTCGCCCGGGAAATAATCACAACGGGTTTTGCATTCACCTGGTATCCTGCTGCACCGGCAATCATTCCTGCAAGGTTCATTTCGCCACGGGCACGGCCATCGCTGGTAAACCATTGTTTAGTGGTGCTCGAGCTTGATTCGCCTTTATCGTTTGTAATAGAATTGGTGATTTCAAAATACACACAACGGATGTTGCCACTATTACCTGTGCTTTTAAAAGCGGCGAGCGCCTTTGCAGAATCTGCTGCAGACACGCCATTGCCACCCATAATATTGCCTAATCCTTTACTTAATAAATCGGCCATGGAAGTGTCGTTGGGATTATCCTGGGCCGCTTTGGCAAAGCCGCCAAATACGCGATCCTGGTCTGATTTCCCGGTGCTGTTGGGCGTTGTGGCTCCGTTGTTATTGCTTTTTGTGGTTGGGTCCACTTTATCCAATGCTTTATTGGTAACATCAGAGGCTGCTTTGTTAGCACGACTTTGTGCCGTGTTTTTAACAGAGTTTAAAATGTTTTTAAAAAACTGTGCATTTACTTTGCCGGCAGAAATCAGCATAAAAAATAGTATCGTAGCGAAGAAGATTGATATTGTTTTTTTCATTCTTATAAAATTTTATAATTAAATAAAAAGGCTACGGCAAGAGAACCAGTATCAATGCCGTTAGTAAGCTGATTACAGCAACAATCAATAAAATCCATTTTATGAAATACCCTTTCTTCATCCTATACAATATGATTACTGATTGCAGCGCAACGTACATTCTTTAATTAATCCGGTTCATCTGCTTAAAATTGCATCACTAATACCTTATTCATCTGAATAACCGACTAACGTATCTTTAAAATCGTCAGAAAATCAAAAAGTAATATTGTAGCTTTAATTTATAATTCACCAGAAATAAGAATAATGTCAACTCCGGATTTCTATATTAAATATGTAATTGTTGATGATGATGAAATAGACCGCGAAGCAGTAGAAATGGAATCCGTAAAATTTCCTTTCCTTCACAAAATTGCCACGTGCGATAATCCTGTAGAAGCACTGGAAATAATTACACGTTCAGAGCCGGATGTTATTTTTCTGGACATTGAAATGCCCGGCATTTCTGGTATTGATTTGCTTCGGAAAAAGGTTATTACAACTGCTTTGCCGGTACTTATTACTTCTCATCCTGAGTATGCCATAGAAGGTTTTGAACTGGAAGCGTTTGATTATTTATTAAAGCCTGTTTCGTCCGAAAGGTTCGCAAATTGCGCATTGCGTCTTCGCGACTTTTTTCAGATGCGTACGAAGGCTTACGCATTTGATGCAGAACAGGAAAATAATTTTATCATTATCAAACAAGGCTATGACAAATACAAAATTGCCATCAACGATATTTTGTACCTGGAAGCCATGAAAGATTATACCAAAATCGTTACAGCGAAGCAAAAATATTTAGTACTATCTACATTAAATGGTATTATTGAAAAATTGCCCAGGGATAAATTTGTCCGCATTCACCGCAGTTATGTTGTAAATAAAAATAAAATAGATACAGTTCAAAAAAATAAAGTAAAAATTCAGTCTAAGGAATTGCCCATTGGAAAATTATACCGGCACGAACTAAGTTTTGACAAATAATACTTTGCATTAATTGGAATGTTTAAATTGCTATCGAATTTGAAATTCTTATCATGCGTTGTTTTATTTTTATACTATCCGTAATATCCAATTGCATTGCCTTTAATGCACAATCGCAGACTCCTCCTGATTTATCAACCATTAAAAATGATAACCAAAAAGTAAAAGCATGGCTTGCTTACTGTGCTGAACTGCGATTGAATAAAAACGGAGCGAAAGACAATTACATCATCTTACAACAGGCGGGTTTAAAAGGATTGCAATTGGTACAACCCAATGATGATTCTGACAAGGCGAGTTTCTTTTTATACACCGCTCTTGGAAATTATTACCAGTTAAAGTTTGACAGCGCCCAATATTATTTTTACCAAAGTCTTAATAGTGCGCAAAAGGCAGATGATACTAAATTAATTGCCGGAGCTGCGGAAGCCTTAATGAGCATTAACTTCCAGTTGCAACAACAAGGTAAAGTGGACTCCTGCAAAAATATTCTGCAAACTATTGCGGATACTTCGAAAGATAAAGCGATACTTCAGGATATTTATTCTGCCTTTGGCAGTTATTATCAGCAGAAATCTTACTACAGCACTGCCCAGGATTATTATATTAAAAGTATTCAATTGCGTGAAAAAGAGGTGGACACTACGCAAGATGATAAAGCAAAATTTAATTACGCTATTCAGTGCGATCAGCTTTCCAAATTATATCTGAATACACAAATGGCTGATAAAAGCCTTGAATCTCTCAGAAAAGGTGAGCGTTTTGCGGATATTTCCCCTGTGGTAAGTAACCGGTTGCTGAGTTCGTTTATTGAGGCGTTTACTACTTCGGGTAATATAGACTCGGCATTATTTTATAATAAGCAACTTGTTGCTCATTCAAAAAATCGTCCTGAATTTTCATCAGAATTAGTCTCTTCAAACCTGAACATCGGTATATTTTATATTGACCATAAAGAGTATAATAAAGCCCTGCCTTATATCAATAAAGGTGATTCGCTCGCTACCACTATTAAATCGCCTTTCCTGATTTTTCAGGCACAAATGATAGAGGGGCGATATTTTCAGGAAACAGGGAATTATCAGAAAGCGATTTCTTTATTGAACCAGGCTTTGCCTGTTGCGGTACAACTTAGTAAGGAATTATATTCCAATATTTTAAAGTACATGGCGCTCTCTTATAAAGGATTGGGAAATCAACAAAATGCTTTACAATATTATGAGCAATATGTAATGCTGCAGGATACTGTTAATAAAGAAAAAGTATCCAGAACTTTTGCCGACCTGGAAACACGCTATCAAACTAGTGAGAAACAAAACCAGATTGTGTCGCTTGACCAAAAAAATAAATTAAATATCCTTGAATTAAAACAGGCTTCCAATACCCGGACTTTAATGATTCTTGGATTAATAAGTTTAGGAATTTTCTCCCTGTTGCTATATTTCATTTATAGAAATAAAGAAAAATTGAACAAGATATTGAATGGACGCAATGCGCAACTGGATGCATTGAATAATCAACTCGCTGTAGCTAATGATACCAAGGCAAAACTATTCGGCATAATAGGTCATGATCTACGCTCACCTGTGAGCCGGATTGTACAAATGCTGAAAATACAAAAGGAAAAGCCGGAACTGTTAGATGAGGCATCAAAAAAAAAGCACGAAGAAAAACTGAAAATTGCCTCAGAAAATGTTTTGGAAACCATGGAAGATTTGTTGTTGTGGAGCAAAAGCCAGATGCAACATTTCAAACCTGAATTCAGAGATGTGTTGATAATCGAAGTGGTAGAGAAGGAATCTTCCTTTCTAAAAGACCAGGCTGATAGTAAAAATATTCTTATTAAAAATGAAATACCGGGAAGTTTCGTTTTAAAAACGGATGAAAATTTTCTGGAAATTATTATCCGCAACCTTTTGCAAAATGCGGTAAAGTATAGCTGCGATGGAAGCGTTATTTTGATATCATCTGCCAGCGGTAATCGTGTTTGTATCAATAATAGGATTGCGGATATAAATAGAGCGAATATGAATATTGTATTTGAAAACCAATCTGTGAACAGCAGCAGCAATGGTCTTGGGCTACAGATTGCAAAAGATTTAGCTTCGGCCATTGGCGCTAAAATCCTTTTTGATCTTCGGGAAGATAATACTCTGGGGACTTCTATTGTTTGGGAAAATTACCCTCTATAATCGTGGCGATTCATCATAAAATTCTATGCGGATAGGCTGTTGAATAATTAAGTCCGGGATGGCGCCAGCCAGTTTCTTTTCTAAAGTAATATGTTGTTTTAGTAATGAGGGTAGTGGTCGGAGGTATGCTTTATTCCAGTTCCTTCACCGATCCGTCTGCATAGCCTACTATCACTTTTTTTGCCATGTGCACAAAAAGTCCGTTTTCCACCACACCCGGAATGGCATTGATCTGCTGATCAAGCAAGGCAGGATCAGGAATGGCGTTGAAGTGACAATCCAATACCTGGTGACCATTATCCGTAATATACGGCTGTCTGTCTTTTTCCCTGAGTACGGGTCTGCAGCCCAACCGTTGCAAATGCCGCGCAGTATGCTCCCGTCCGAAAGCCAATACTTCCACAGGCAGGGGAAATTTTCCTAAAACATTTACCATCTTGCTTTCATCTGCTATTACAATAAAGGTTGTGCTGGCAGCTGCAACAATTTTTTC
>JAFDXH010000188.1 GCA_018268075.1 Bacteroidota bacterium
TCAGGCCAGTCTTCATCATCTTTGGCATCATCTGGTATTGCAATTTTATGGCCAAATTTATCAGCCAAATTTTTTGCTAAAAATCCTGTCAAAGTTGTTGGTTCTTTCGGAGGTAGTTTACTCAGGTCTACTGTCTTTAATTTTTTAGATTTCATTTCTTCAAACATTGATTCTTTAGGTTGTTGTTCTTGTTGGTCAAGTACTGCATTCAATAATGTTTCTCTATTTACTTCAGTTGATCCCATTCCGGTTACAGGTTCAAGGCCAATTTTAATTAATTCTCTCTTAAGAGCTGCTGCCCTCATATTTTCTATTTTATCAAATGTTAAAATCGGTGGTGGAGGCGGTGGCGGTGGTGGAGGCGGTGGTCCTTCAGCTTGAGGTGCTGCTCCTTGTTGTTCAAGTACTGCATTCATTAATGCTTCTCTATTTACTACAGTTGATCCGGCTCCGGTATGAGGTTCAAGACCAAATTTAATTAATTCTTTTTTCAGTCTTTGATGTCCCATATTACCAATTTCATCAACTGATAAAATAAGTGGCGGTGGTGCTGGTGGTGCTGGTGGTGGTTGTTCCATATATTCTGCTTTTGCTCCTGGTTGTATATTTGCTTGAGGAACTGGAGCATTTGGAAATGGTTGCGCGACTTGTAGTGGCTCTGCTTCTGGCCATTCCGGTGGAGGTGGTGATGGTGATGGTGCTGGCGGTGGTGAATACATATTTAAATCATGGGTCACACCTTGAACAACTTCATGTGCATCTTGTCGGGCTTCAGCATCACTTACATTAACTCGTTGTTGGATTTCATTTGCAAGGACAGGAACAACTAATTTTAATTCTGGATGTATGGGTTTTCCTGGAGTTCCAAACTCATCATCATCATCATCAGATGCAGGTAGAGATGCAGGTAGAGTGGCTGTATGTGGGCTTGGTGGATGTTGAATTGGCACAAACATTGAAGGTTGCCCAGGACGTATGTGTTGGACTGGAGTTCCAAAATTATCATCCTCATCATCAGATGCAGGTAGAGATGCAGGTAAAGTGGCTGTATGCGGGCTTGGTGGTCTTTGTGCAACTGGAGTAGCTAATGTTTGTACAACAGGTTGTGAATGTGTTACAGTAAGTCCTGGTGTAGCTGGTTGAACAGTTGAGGTTACTTTTGCCTTTTTGGGTCGACCTGGCTGTTGTACCGCAGCTGGAGCTGGAGCTAAAGCTGGAGCTGGAGCTGGAGGGCTAACTATTTCCTGTGCTTTTACTTTCGTTGGAATAGATAATTTTATATTTTGTTTTAATTTAGTAATTGTATCATCAGGTTGTTCTAATAACATATGAATAAATGCCTTTTGTCTTACTCTGTCTCTTGGAACTTGTTCTTGTAAACTTTTTAATGCAACTTTCCTTTCTGCTGGAGTTAAATCTTGAAATTGCGATGATGATTCTAATAATTGTGCGGGTGTTAATAAACCGCTATATAAATTTACTAATTGCGATAATGCTATATTTTGGTTTTTCAATTGTGATGTTTGTTCTTGAAGAATATCTCCAACATTAGTTTCTCGTTGCAATTGATTTAATTCTTGTAATTTAGCCAAATATTTTTCTGGTTGATCTTCTAATAATTTTAATTCTTTTTGCAATTTTTGAATTTTAAATTCTTTCTTGTAAAAATCTTCTATTTGTTCTTGTGTAGCACCTTGTTTTTTTAATTTATCAAGTTTTTTCTGAAATTGATTTAATTCTAATTGTTCACGTATCGCCTTTTTACCTTTTTTAAATTTGGCTTTTGATATGGCAACACCTGTTGGAGTTGTTTTTTCAAAAACTTTAACTTTTACATTCTTTTTTGCTAATTTATCAGATTCAATTTTTTTCTTAAGTTTTTGGACTTCATCAAGTGTATCAATTGGTCGTTTTTTATAAACACTTCTTTCAGCTGATTCCAACATTCTTTTTTTAATGATTCGATTCATAATAATATAATCTGAGAAATAAATAAATTATATATAATTATTTATAATTAACTCCAAATCCTGCACCTCTTGCTAAAACATTTAATCTTGATGCTAATCCTGTAATGCCATTAAATAAACTTTTTGTTGCTGGTGTTAAATCGCGTTCTAATCCGCTGACATTTTGGACAACAAATTGATTAGCTGTTGGATTTGCTTTAATTAAATTTGGTTGAGCATTTAAAATTGACATAATAAATCTTTGACAATTATTTGATAATGGATCATAAGTAAACCAATCTTTACCCATATATGCTTGTCCAGCATCTAATAATTGTTTAAAAGTACAATTAAAATTTGGTGGAATATTTAAAACAAACTTTTGAGCCTTTGGTTTAATTGCTGGATATTGATGTAAATTTATTACTTCATTTTTTTCAACCAAAATCGGCACACTATTTTCAAGAGTTACAACCATAAATAAATGATATAATTCATCAATTGAATACTTATTTTTAATTGAATTAAATTTTCCAAGAGTAATTGCATTAACTAAACCATTTATTTTTTCATCTAATGGTTCACGATAAATAGTTATGCCAATAATTTTATCATTTCCATATTGTTGTATAATATTACGTTCTGCTGGCGGATAATTATTTCTTCCAAATATTACACCCTTTACTCTTTCACCAAAGTTTTTTAAACTATCTAATAATCCAGCGCCTTCCTCATTTAAATTAGCCATAATTATATATAAGATACTCTTATAATAAATTTTTATTCAGACTTTTTTTTATATATCTATAATATATAATTAATGATTTCATTCACGAAGGGACAAACGATAGCTGAAGTTGTATATAAAGACCCTCAGAAAAAAAGCTTAGGTGCTTTTTCTTCTGACAAAAAATTAAAGAAAAAAGAGATTAAATTATTCGATGAAACTTTAGATCAGCCAGAAATTATTCCAAATAATCTTGACGAAATGTTACCAAAATCTTTTTATTCTGGATTACGAAATATTAGTTCTACAAATTTAATTTTACTCAAAAAAGCTATTAAAACCCAAAATAAAAAATTATTACCAATTGGAAATAATGCAATGAACGATGCATATAATGCAGCAAATTTATTGTTAATTGAATTATGTAAGAAAAACTTTTTTATTCCACCAACTGAAGGATACATTGAATGTTTACCATTACAAGAATCTAGTCGTGTTAGTATTTTTGGCCCATCCGGTGTCGGAAAATCAACTTGGACAGGAAACTTTTTAGAACAATATCATAAAAAATATAAAAAAAATAAAATTTATGTTTTCAGTCCAATTAGGGAGGATGGAGCTTTTAAAAAAGTTGAAACGGAATACGTCAGATTGGAAGATTCAATTTTAGATCATCCACTCCAAATTCAAGAATTTAAAGATTCATGTTGTGTATTTGATGATATTGAATCCATAAATGATAAAAAAATTAGACAATCGATTGAAACATTTAGAGATATTTGTTTAGAAACAGGACGGCATGAAAACATTACAACCCTTTGTATTTCTCACGTCATATTAAATGGTCCATCAACAAAACGAATGTTAAATGAAAGTGATCAAGTTGTTGTATTTGCCCGTAGTAATTTTAATGCAATAAAAAATCTTTGTGTTCGGTACTATGGTTTTAGTCGTGATGATGTCAATTATTTAAAACAAATAGGAGAGAAAAGTCGATGGCAGTGCATTAAAAGATCTTTTCCAACATGTATTATTAGTCAAAATAATATTCGCGTTATTTAGTCATTTCTTTACAAATAAATTGTCCTAAAAAGTTCTGACAATTTTTTATCATATATAAATATGGAATTTCTTCTGATGTTAATAATCCTTCTTTTTGATGTTCTAATAAATATTCAATTGCTCTTGTCATTGAAATTACAACCTGTAAGCAAGTTGGACCTGTATATTTTAATCCTAATTTTCTTGTTTGTGTAATATCTAAGATTGAACCACACCAAAATATACGCTTATCTTTTAATATTATAGTTGCGCCTACTGCATCATAACCAGTTGTTATATCATAACCTCTAATTACTTTTCCAGGTAATAATTTATAATCATTTTCTCTTAATTCATCTAATGATCTTTTTGCAATTTCACACGGGGAATAAACGTAAAATATATTTGGACAATAATCGCCATATGATAAATACTCTGATAATGAAAATGGCTCATAATGTGGTATCATCATACCTTGATATTTAACTGTTTCTAATTTATCATTAAAAATATATGAATCGTGTTCAACATTCATTCCTCTATCTTCTGAATAAAATGTATGTGGTTTGATTTTTGATTTATGAAATCCTAATTGTTTTTTAAATTCTGAATCTTCACCAACAATTTGTACATGGTCTCTTGCTTCTTCTTGAAAACCATTTGCTGACCATGTAGAATAAAATATTTTAGAATCATATTTAATATTTGTAGTTTGTGTATCAATTTCCGAAATATGTATTGTGTCAATTCCTATCTGTTTTGCTAAAATTCCAAATTCTTTCTTTTTCAAATGTTTTTTCATTTTTGTGTTGCCATATTTATTAACATACCAATCAATCCAATATAATACAAAACAAGAAATAAGCCCTGGATTCATTGCATGTGAATGTAAAATAGACTTTGCATTGTGTGTTCTAATTTTATTTAAATGTTTTTCTGTTTGTAAACCACGATAATATAATGTTTTATGTTCAATTGGTTTTTCTTTTTTCATATCTTCTTCGTAATCTTCTATTGATGAATCAATATATAATGCTTTGTATTCTTTCGCTTTTTTCATTAATAATAAACTATCAACATCGACAGATACATTAATTATAAATGTTTCGTCATCAACATATTTTTTGAAAAATTGATTCATATTTTCTTTTGTTATTTTTGCTTTCAAATGTGTTAAATCTTTATATTTACCAATTAGTTCTGATGGAATATCATTTGGTTCTACAATTATTATTTCATAATTTTTCAAATTATTTTTGGGCAATATTTGCCAAAGTTCTAATAATCCCTGTCCTGATGAACCACAACCAATAAAAATTAGTGTATTAATTTTCATATAATATATGTTAAGACCAAAAAATAAAAAATAGATTAACAAATTAATTGAATATTCTCCTGATGAAGCTTATGCTTTATAATATCCATCAATCGGATATTTTCAATCATTAAATTTTTATTGCATTCTTCAATTAGAGAAGCATAAAAAAAATCTGGCGTTAGATGTTTATCAAAACTCGTATTATAATAGTCTGTCAAACCAAAACATTTCTGCATAATATATAATTTTAAATTTTCACGTGCCATATGGCAATTAAAATGAAGTTCATCAAAATTAGAATCATTAACTCTTGTTATATATTTTATTACTTTTTCATTGCAAGCTGTAGCTTCTAATTGGATTTCTTTTTTAAATTCCTCAATTTTTTCATTCATAATTCCAGTCATTTCTATATAA
>JAFDXH010000189.1 GCA_018268075.1 Bacteroidota bacterium
AAAAACCTTAATAAAACCCCTTAATGACCTTAATGCCTTAATGGTTCAACTCTTTTTAAACATTAAGAAATTAAGAAACATTAAGAACAAAAACCTTAATAAAACCCCTTAATGCCTTAATGGTTCATTTTTTAAACATTAAGAAATTAAGACGCATTAAGAACAAAAACCTTAATAAAATCCCTTAATGACCTTAATGCCTTAATGGTTCAACTCTTTTTAAACATTAATTCTTAACTCTTAACTCTTAATTCTCACACTCAATCTCAACCTGTTAACTCTCCTTTTTTAGCAACCAATCTATGGCGTTTATCTGTTTCACGCCGTTATGTGTTCCCGATTGATAATCCATTGTGATTAGCATTTTTTCATTATGATCGGAAATTGCGTCAAAAGGGGTAAGTTCACGAGATAGCGTTGTTGGGTTTTGTACCGTTTGTGAAACTTGTATATATTGAGTGTAACCGTTTTTATTTCTTACTACAAAGTCCACTTCTAAATTATTGGTTTTACCTATCCAAACTTGGTTATTCCTGCGTTTTAATTCAAGATAAATTATATTTTCGAGCAAATGACCAGCATCGGTAGCCAACTCTTTGCCAAGTAAAGCGTTACGAAAACCCAAGTCAACCAAATAATATTTTTCCTGAGTGGACAAATGTTGCTTTCCTTTGATGTCATACCGATTAACTTTGTAAAATAGATAGGCTTCTACCAAAGTGTTGATGTACTTTGAAACTGTTTTATTGTCAATTTTCTTTTTGTTGGCTGTCAAAACTTTTGCAATGTTTCCTGCCGAGACACTCGATCCAACCGAATCAATTAAAAAATCAACTACCTCCCGATAAGACTCTTCGCCATAAATCGTGTAGCGTTTAGAAATATCATTTTCATAAATGTTTTTAAAAACCGTTCGTAAATATTCGTTTGCAAAATGATTTCCACTTTCCGAAAGCCGAATCGCTTCAGGGAAACCTCCCGTTTGAACATATTCGGCAAAGGCACGGTCAGGATTTGCAATTTTCCCTGTGAACTCTAAATAATCAGCAAATGAAAAGGGTAAAACATTGATTTCATAAGCTCGTCCTGTGAGTAAAGTAGCCAACTCGCTTGATAGTAAAAAAGCATTAGAGCCGGTTACATACAAATCTATTTGGGGATGAACATATAAACCTTCCAATAATTTTTCAAACTCGGGAATGTTTTGCACTTCATCAATAAAAACATAATTGGTTTCGTTTTTTTTGAAATGTTCAACAATATAATCGTAGATTTCTTTCCAATGTTTCTCTGCTAAAAACCGAAATTCTGGCTTATCCATATTGATTGCCAAAATAGAGACCATTGGATTTTCAGAACGCAACACACTTTGGAACTGCCTCATTAAAGTTGATTTTCCACAACGCCTTACCCCTGTGGCAACTTTAATTAGGTTTTTGTCTTTCAAAACAGAAAGGGTGTGTAAATAACTTTTACGCAAGATCTCTTTCATACCACAAAGATACACGAATTTCCTATAACTATATGTTTTCTGCAGGTTTTAGGAATTTTACATCTTAACTTTCAACTTTCAACTCTCAACTTTCAACTCTCAACTCTCAACTCTCAACTTTCAACTCTCAACTTTCAACTCTCAACTTTCAACTCTCAACTTTCAACTCTCAACTCTCAACTTTCAACTCTCAACTTTCAACTCTCAACTTTCTCCGCAATCAACGCATAAGAGTGGGATACAGTATATTGATCTAACAGCATTGTTTTCTCATGTACATCTATATATTTTATTTTTCAATCTTGTAAACTCAAAACTCTCTGGTATTCCTCCAACAATGCTTTCCAAACCAGAGATTGTTCATATCTGTTTTCTATCATCATTCTTGCATTCGACTTCAGCTGATTATAATACTCTTTATTTTCCATTAATTTTTGCATCGCTTTAACAATAGCCTCGCTATCTTTAACCGGTATGATTGTTCCGTTCTCTCCTTCTATAATAATCTCATTACAACCATTGATATTAGAAACTATACAGGGCAATCCCATAGCGCCGGCTTGCATGACTACATTTGGGAAACCTTCTCGATAAGAAGGAAACACCAAAGCATCTGAAATAGTAAAATACGGACGAACATCTTTTTGAAAACCAGCAGAGATGATATTTGAATGGGTTTCAATTACTTTTAAGGTTTGCGATTGTAATGGATCAAGTTCGGATTCTAAAGGACCTACAAGGATTAATTTTGATTTTTGATTTTTTGAATTTATATTTTGAAATGCTTCTACTAATTCATTAATACCTTTATCACCCACCAAACGACCTACAAAGACGAATACGAAATCGCTGTCATTAATTCCTAATTCTGATTTCAATCTTGCTTTTTGTTCTATAGATATTGTGGAAGGATTAAAATAGTCTAAATCAATCCCATTAACATTGCCATTTGCGATAACTTTCAGTGGTTTGGATGTGATTTTGTAAGTTAACAAATCTTGTTTAACGCCATTGCCTTCTGGATAGATATGGGTTGCAGCCCAACAAAGCAATTGATCCATTTTGATTAACAACTTTTGTGTAAATCCAGTGCGAGTAGGAAATATTAAACCTGTAAAAGTGTGCATTCGTATAGGTACACCAGCCATTTTGCCTGCTAGCATCGTTAATAAGCCTGCCTTGGGCGTAATAGAATGAACTATTATAGGTTTTTCCATTTTTAAAACCAAATATAATTTTATGAGTGAAATAAAATCTTTTAATGGGCTTATTCCTCTTTCCATATCCACTGCTATGGTTTTTATACCCTCTCTTAGAGCTACTTCTTCTAAGTCTTTTCCCGAAGAAGAAAGCCCCAACACTTGGAAGTATTGAGATAAAAACTTTAATTGCCCCTTTAATAAAACATTTAAAGAAACAGGAACGGTGGAGGTACGGATGAGTTTAATTTTCATTTTGCTACTGCTAAATTATTAGCCTAGTTTAGTTTTAATAACCTATGTTTCAATCATATTTTGCAGTTTATTATAAATAATATCTAATTCATAATCTGCTGCACGCTTTCTACTTTGACGAGAATAATATTTAAGTTTATCTGGATTCTTTATTAAAAAATCTATTGCTTTTGCTAAACCATCAGAATCATTAACATTTATTAAGATACCAAATTCGCATTCTGTAAAACTCTTTTCAGGTATAAATACTTCTTTATTTCTATTGAGTAATTCTAGAGGACCTGAAAAACAATTTGCCGATATTACTGGTAAACCAGCCACCATTGCCTCTAATAAAGCATTAGGAAAACCTTCTGATAAAGATGAAAACACAAAACACTGACTCTTTATCAAAAAATCATTAACATCCTTTACTATTCCTCTAAAATTAATTTTATGAGTTATTTTTTTATCAATAACCGTATTTTTAATTGTTTCCATAAGTTCACCATCTCCTAATAAGTCTAATTGAATAGGCTGATGTATTTGTTCAATTGCACTCATTATCATTTGATGATTTTTTACAGGAATAAAACGACCAACATGAATTAAACGAAAATAATTTTCTGAACTATGATTTATTTCATGTATGTATTTTTCTTTTAGAATTATTGGATTATAAATCACATCCATATTTTTAGTAACTCCAAAAGATTGTTCTAAGTCTTTATTGATATGGGCGGAATTAGAAAAGAGAAAATCTGATTTATTGTAAAAAAATGGGATTAATATTTTATACAATCTGTATCTAAATTGAGATGATTTATATTCAATAGATGGATAATTTCTTTCACTTGCTATAGTTTTAATATCAGGAACTATATATTTAGCAAATATATTGATGAAGTTGGGTAATGTGAGCATTGAAAATGAAACTTTAATTTGTTCTTTTCTTAACAATAAAATATACTGCATCAATATTTTGGGCATCAATAAAAATCTTTCAAAAACTGTAAGGTATTTTTTTTCTGAAATTATCTTTACTTCTACATTATCCGGTATATGATGATGTACATTTGCAAAAAATAGCATCAAATAAACTTGATAATCTACGGCTAGTTTACTTAAAAACAAACTCATTACTTTCTCTGCACCTCCACTCCCCATTGAAACAAATAAGATTGCTATTTTCTTTTTTTTCATTTACTTATTAAATATAATTTACACTAAAGTACTATTCTTTTTACTTTTCTCATTACCATTGGATATAAGACTACCTAAAAAATCCACACACATTTGAAAAAACAATGTACTAAAAATTAGGTTTTTAAAACAATAATATAACCTATAATTTACATAACAACTCTTCATACTGCCTTATGATATTATTTGCATTAAACTTTGTAGCCACTGTTGCTGCAACTTCTTTTCGTTGAAAATTATTTATTTCTATGATTTTACTCAAAATGGTACAAAATGCATTTTCATTTTCTACAAGAAAACCATTTCTCCCATTTTCTACAATTTCTTTTGTTCCTCCCGGTGCATTAAATGCTATTACAGGTGTCCCAACACTACAACTCTCCAAAAGTGCATTAGGAAATCCTTCTACATAGGAACCTTGCAAAAAAAAATCATGATTTTTTAGTTCTTCCAGCACACCTGAAGTATATGCAATAAATTTAACTTTATTATCTAAACCTTTGATCTTTATTTTTTCTTTTATAATATCCTCTTGAGGACCGGAACCAATAATAGTATAGGTGAAATCATAGTCTTTAATTTTTGATAAACCTTCAATTATTCTTAAATATCCTTTTTCTTCACTTAATCTCCCAACTGTAATAAACTTTATTTGTTTTTTATCAATACAGTATTCCGCTATGGTAGGAACACAAGTCAATGGATTATTGATAACTACTAATTTGGACGGTTCTAAATTAAAATAGGTTATGAAGTCTAAACGCATATCTTCTGATTGGCAAACAATCATTCTTAGATGAGGATATAAAACTCTAGTTAAATTTCTTAAAATTTTAGAATTAAAATGAGTAAACTGGTTCATCTGAGACATCACACTAGCTTCTCTACCAATAAATTTAATTTTTTTAAAGAAAACACTAAAAAATCCCATCAACAAATTCACATGACCAATACTACTCAATACAACATGAGGTCGTTCGGTAAATATAATCTTAAATAGTGGAAGTATTGAAGTGATTAATCTGGATTTTTCTAGATATTGAGTGTGCACAAAACTTGTATCATAAACTGTATCTTTCTCGAATCCTAATACAATTAATTTTACTTCAAAAAGATCTTTATTCAATCTTGCAGCAATATAGGAAATAACCCGTTCGGCACCTCCTGCCTTTAAACTAGGCAAAATACAGACTACTTTTTTCTTTTGGGCACTCAATTTATTTTGTGTTTTTTGTGTAAAATCCAAATTCTTGATACCATTTTGACAATATATAAACTCTCCAAATGTAAGATGAATAATCATGTTTGCCTTCTAAATGCAGTTGAAACATTTTTTGAAATTTTTTCACATTTAGATTGGGTACTTTTTTGAGAAAATCCTCTTGTAAATTATCTATAAATTCTTGTCTCAATTCATTACATATCCAACTGCCAATAGGAACGGCAAATCCTCTTTTGGGCTGATCAAAAACTTCTTCCGGTATATATTCTTTTAATATATCTCTTAGAATTCTTTTTTTTCTACCGGGAACATACCGATAAGCAACAGGTAATGTTCTAGCAAATTCTATAATTCTATAATCTAAAAATGGACTTCTTACCTCAACAGAATAAGCCATACTGGCTCTATCTACTTTTACATTACTGTCATTTTCTAACCATAGTTTAATATTTAAATCCGCGGTTCTTTGAATCAAATCATGTGACAAGAATAAAGAACTTTCAAAGTGTTTTAACCAATTCAAGTTTCGTTTCTTAATTAAGGAGTTATAACCAATAAAAATACCTTTAATAAAATCATTCTCCTTTTTCGTTCTTAAGATTCTTTTAAAAGGTTCAGTTCTTTTGCCTAAAATATTTCCTACTAAAAACATAGAACAAAAATAACGAACTGAATAAGGTACTTTCAATAATTTTTGAAATTTAAGTACCCAATCGAAATGATTGTATCCTAAGAAACTCTCGTCTCCACCATCTCCAGACAAAGCCATTGTCACATGTTGTTTGGTTACTTTGTTGAGTAATAAAGATGGTAAAGCAGAACTATCTGCAAAAGGCTCATCATATACCTCAATAAGTTTTGGGATCATTTCTAAAATATCTTTTGGACCGCAAATGGTTTCTGTATGCGATGATCCCATAATAGTGGCATATTGCGAAGCCACCTTACTTTCATCAAATTTCGGATCATCAAACCCGATGGAAAATGTTTTAATCTGATTAGGCGACACTTTTGCAGCAATACTGGATACCAATGCAGAATCTATCCCACCTGATAAGAAAGACCCAAAAGGCACATCGGATTGTAGTCTAATTTTCACGGCATCTTTAAGCAAAGCATGTAATTGGTCTTTTGCTTGCTCATAAGAGAGACCAGAATCTTTTGCTTCTTTAAGATTCCAATATTCTTTAATATTAAATTCCGATGTTTTTAAATCTATAATTAGATTATTACCCGGAGGCAATTTATGTACATCCTTATAAATCGTAAAAGGACTTGGTATATAGGTACAATCAAGAAACATGGATACAGCATCTTCATTTATGCTTTTACTATCACTTATTGGTCTAAGTTGACTGCAAATCTCAAATTGTCCCTCTTTCCAATAATAATAAAACGGTTTTACTCCCAACCGATCTCTTGAACAAAATATTTTTTCATTTTGAGCGTCATAAATGGCAAAAGCAAACATCCCATTCAGTTTAGTAACCAGTTGTTCTCCCCAAGCTTCATAGCCTTTCAGTAGCACTTCTGTATCTCCTGTAGTATCGAAAGAATAACCCAAATCTTTCAATTCTACTTTTAGATCCTGAAAATTATAAATTTCACCATTGAAAACAATGGTGTAGTGTTTGTATTTCATTGGTTGATTAGATCTCTCTTCCAAATCTATGATAGAGAGCCTCAAATGTCCCAAAATTAATTTATCTTTTTTATTGATTCCCGTGTAATCCGGACCTCTAAAGTTGATTGAAGAAAGTTTTTTTCTTACTTCCTTTTCACTATAGGGTAGATTTGTTAAATATATTCCGCACATCTTTTTTATATTTTAATTATTACATTTTTATGGTTTATGTACTTGATTCTTGATTATTTTTTTATTTTGAATGTATACAACTATATATAAAACAATAAAATTGATAACAGATACAGATGTTGTTGCTACAGCCAATCCATAAATTCCATAAAATTTAGCTAAATAATAATTCATAATTAAATTAAGGAATAAATTAAGTACAGAAGTATAAAACATAAATTCATTTTTATTTATACTTGTAAGAAATTTATTCAATATAACTCCTGAAATATAGAATGGTACATATAGTAATAATATTCTCTGTATATTAGAGACCACGACTGTATCTTTATATGTAAAATTCTTTCTTTCAAATAGTAACCTAATTATTGATTCTGAAAACACAAAACTAAGACCTACAACAATAATTGATCCTATAAAAACGTAAAATATTAATCTGAACAAAACTTGAAAAGCCTTTTTTCTATTATCATATACCATGTGCGAAAAAAAAGGCAATACGACATTACCTATTGCAATTGCTAATATGGAAACTAGAAAAGATGGTATTTTCAAACCATAATTGAAAGAAGCAAGAGAGCCAACCAATAATTGTGCAGCAAAAAATTGATTAATAAAACCTGTTGAACCCGATAAAAAACCCGCACCAATTTTTGAAGGAAATTGTTTAAATAATATTTTGACATTTGTGGATTTAAAATCTGGTTTGCCCAAATGGATAGTTTTATACAAAAATGATAAGATAAGCAAGTATAAAAACTCCAAAATACTTCCTAATAGCAAACCAATAGATAATAATTTAGTACCCAATTCATTTTTAAATATAAATAAAAGCACTATCGTAACAATTGAAGTAATTATAGTATAGAATGAAGTATAATAAAATAAACCTTTGATCTCCAATAAACCCGCTAATAAAGACGAAAAAGACCAAAACAAAACACAAGGTAAAATAATATAAAATTGTATACGAATTAACTGGTAGTAATCCAAAGAATGACCAACATAAAAATTTTCTAAAAACAAATCTGTAATTAAATATGAAATAAGCATAAGAAATATGCCTAAGCATAGGGTAATCAAAAAACATGCACTTTGAAAGCCTACAACATTTTTATTCTGTCTTTGTTCTGCTACATAGTTTGGAATAAATAAGTTTTGAAATGAAACCATAAAAACATTATTTACAAAACCAGGTATTAATGATGCCACTAAGAATGTATCTAATAATTCAGAAAGTCCATAAGTTTGTCCAACTTTCATTTCTTTAAAAAAACCAAATCCCTTAACAAATACAGTTATTAAGCCAACAATTATTATATTAATAATAAATGTACTTTTAAATAGCGAGTGGTATTTATTTCTTAATTTTACAATGATTTCCATAAAATACTTAAAGCATTTTTTTTATTTGGGCTTCCCATAGCTTTTTCACTTCAGCTATACTGAACTTTTCAGTAGAGATTATTGCATTTTCACTAAATTTGTAACAAATATCAGGATTACACATAAGAATAGACAATCTGTCCTCCAATTGCTTTATATTACCCACTTCTATTAGATAGCCATTTTCATTATTCAATATAATCTCAGAAGGTCCCGATGGACAATCTGTTGAAACACAAGGCAATCCAAAAGACATTGCTTCAAGTAAAGCATTCGGAAACCCTTCCGAATTTGAGGTAAAAGCAAAAATTTTAGCCTGATTGTAATAGTCCCAAACATTTTGCACATTTCCAACAAAATCAACCATATGTTCTATTCCTAAAGATTTAGTTAGTATCATATATTCCTCTTTCAAAATACCATCTCCGACTATTACTAATCTCCAGTCTTTAACATTTAGATTAGCAAATGCTTCAATCAACATTTTTTGATTTTTGTTTGCATCTAAACGACCTACAGTTAAAATAATATTTTCTCTTTGGGAGCAGTTGTAATCTTGCAAAAAAGATTTCATTTTTATGTCCACTGGATTTGGAATCACTTCTATCTTTTTTTTTGCAACAAATTTTTTGTATACATTTCTGATCATTTCTGACTGAACTACAAGAATATCAGAATATTTATTGGTAATTTTTTCTAGAAATTGCCAATAAATATTAAGTTTATTTAATAGTGGATTTTTCCTTTCCGAAATAATAATTGGAATACTTAGAAATTTACAACTAATAAATGATAAAAAATTGGTTACAGTGGTAAAACTAATTACTAAATCAATAGAATTAGTTTTTAAAACTCGAATAATATTTACAAGATAAGAGACATTTGACGATAATGCTTGAAACATCCCCATACTAGGTGTATATTTGCTTTTTATATATATTACTTCTACTTCCTTTTCAATTATATAAAAGGTTTCAGTTTTATATAATACAATTAATATTATTTGATAATTTACACACAAAGTGTTTGCCAATAATACTATGACTTTTTCAGCACCTCCCGCTGCCAAGCTAGGAATTATCAAAGCAATATTTTTTTTCATCTAAAAATAATTTTTAAAACTGAAAGAGCTAAATTAATATTATTTCTAATAAATCTAACATTTAAGGGGTTTGATATAAAACCTTTAAGGGTGTACTTTAATCCGCTGTATATATTGGCTTTACTAACATTGTTTATCAAATAAAAGTTTCCAAGAATATAGCATAACAATCCATAATTTAATTTGTTTGTATTTTTAAGCTCTTTACCGTAATCTTGTAACAGTATTGAATATCCCATAATAGCATTATTTATATTTTCAGTTGTCATTTTTTGCCTCATCATACTGTCATGTCCCGTATGATAAATCCTAACTATTTGATTTGAAAAAAACATATCATAGTTAAAGGATAGCTTTATATAAGCTAACATTTCAAAGCCTCTTATCTGGTCATTATATCTAAAGCCTTCATCAATAATTTTTTTACTGAAAACACAAACCCATTCACCTATATTTAATAGATTTTCAATATAATAATTTGCATTTGCTTTTTTTCCGCAATGTTCAATATTATTTACTATTGATCCATTTATACTTTGAACACCAAATCTGAAACAATGAATATTAGGCTTATCAGAAATTTGGTTCTTCATTTTTTCCAAAGCATCTTGTAAAAATTCATCATCAGAATCCAAAAAAGTTACAAAGTCTGTATCTAATGAAATATTTTCAAACCCTATATTTCTTGCCTTATTAACACCAGCATTTTCGGAACACTTTACATATTTTATTCTTTTATCAAATAAATATCTTGAAACGATTATATTTGTATTATCAATTGAAGCATCATCAATTATAATCATTTCAAAATTGCTATAACTTTGATTTAGCACAGATAAAATTGCTCGTTCTAATAAATTTCCTCTGTTGTATGTGGGTGTAAGGATACTAAATTTCATAGTTTAATTCTATTTGTCATTAAATGCATCAGAATTCGCAAGACGCCAATATTAAAAATATCATATTTTACAGCTTCATATGACTGCTTTAAACCTAACTTTCTATTACATAAAATCAAATTCAATATGGCTCTTTCGTATAAATTATTGATATAATTTTTTTTATTATATTGATTTAAGTCTTCCCCGAATTCATTTAACAAAATTGATACAGCTTTCAACTGATTTATGTAGTAAGATTTCTTCCTTGCTTTAGGTCTCGATATGCCTTCATTATCTACATGATAAACTCTTACTATATTCTTTGCAAAATAAACATTTTCAGTTTTTGACAACCTTAAATAGGCTATAGATTCACTCCCATTTACACTTTCTTCATATAAGAAACCATTTTCAAGTATTTTTTTTCTTAATGTAACCACCCATTCCCCACAATTATCAAGTATAGATAAATACTTTTCATAATCTGCAATAGAATCAGCTAATTGCATATTACAAACAGATTTACCATTAGTATAAATAACAGGAAATCTAAAATAATTAATATCTGGCTTTTGATTATTTACTTTTATCATATCATCCAATGCATTAACACAAAATTCATCATCACTATCCAAAAATGTTATCAACTCACTATCGTCTGATATATTTTTTATTCCGATATTTCTCGCGCTATTAACTCCACCATTAAATGGCGATATAATATATTTAATCCTTGGATCAACTAAATATTTTGATACAACTGTTGATGTCGAATCTGAAGATCCGTCATCAATAATAATCATTTCAAAATTTTGATAGGTTTGATTTAGTATTGATTTAATAGCTCTTTCAATTAAATCAGCTCTATTATATGTAGGTGTAATTATACTAATTTTCATTTTTTATAGTTTAATTATCTAATAAATAATTTGATGTTATATAACATCTCTTATTTTCTTAGAATAAGATTTTTATTTTATTCTATATATATGATTTATAGTTTTCTATTCTTTTGTTTTGGTTACTTTTCTTCTCATTATTCACATACAACCATAAAGAAACAAATAAAATCAAATAATTATCAAAATAGTTATGTGAGGTTAACGTATACATAAATAAAGATAATGACATATAGAGAAATTGAGGATTGTTTTTAAAGTTTCTTATACTCCTTATTATAATACTTCCATAAATCCAAATGAAAATGAAAAATGGAAAAATTCCAGCTTCACCAATAATCATTAGTGGTGTGTTATGTACCCCAACCTTATAGCCGCTATCAGTTGCTTTACCAGAAAAAGATAGATAACCATTACCAAAGATAGGCTTATCAAATATTTGATCATAGTATAACGCCCATGTTTCCATTCTTGAATCCTCTTCCATGTTATTATCAATTTTACCATCTAAAATTCCTTTAAAACTCTCTAATCGTCTTGTGTTAAAATCAAATTTATCTCCAAATGTAAGTAAAAAACTAAATAAGAATATACCAAGAATAATTTTATAACCATTTTTATAACTAACCCACAACGAAATTACATTAATAATAACTAAAAGTAATAAAAAAGTTCTTGAGAATGTAACAAAACCAGCTATGCAAAACAATAATTGCCCTATACTCCGGAGAATTTTATTATTGATTGAAAAACTTAAACAATAGCCCAAAATACAAACTAAACCCGCAGAATTAGGATTTAAATAAAACCCACTAAAGCGACCTCCAATATCATTTATAAATATAGATTCATAAATAATACTTAAACTACCTAATAAAATGATAATATATAAATCGATATTTGTAGTATCCTTTACCAACCTAATTCCCAAAATTATTAAAATTAAATACTTAATTGCAGTTACTAAAAGATTTTCGGTCTCTTGAGAATTTACAATAACAGAAATAATAAAGTATAGAATACCTAATAAAATAAAAGAATCCATAGGTTTATCTTTATTATTAAATATAAAATATAATATAATAAAAATAAATGTTCCATAACTTAATATACTACTAACAGTAGCATCAATATATGCCAATACAAAACCGGGAATGTTTAAAAAAATTAATAGTAAAATACAGTATTTAATATATTTCATATTTATATTATTATATATAAGCTCATAATTGCTGTGATTTTCGTTTATTCTATAGATTTTAAGTCATACATAATTTTACTTTCAACAACACACTGTAGACTAACTTCACATTTGATATACTATTGCAAATAGTACTGATATTTATTTATATAACTTTTAATATCTGTTTGACTAAAATGATGATGAGTTTATAACAGACATTCTATAATTTTATAATGTAAGATTTCATATTAAATCAAACATTAAGAGTAATTATCCATTCTCTCATTTAGCTATTTCTTACTATTGTACACATATATACATTAACTACTTGTTTTATTTCCATTGTCGTAATTTCAGATTTATTAATATGTTTTTTCAATTATTTTTTTCAATTTTCGGTTGCATCCTGCGTTTCACTCCCTGTTCTTTGCTTTTCATATGTAGCTTTTAATTGTTTTTCAATGGTCATTTGTAAACCTAACGAAGTGGTTCGACGAAGTCAATCGCCCAATCTTCATTCGTGTGGGTTTGCAAATTAGTTAATGGCGATTTCATAATTAATGCCAATAGCTCTGCAGTCTTTTCCACAGTCTTTTCCACAGTCTTTTCCACAGTCTTTTCCACAGTACTTCCCATTTCTTCAATCATTTCCATCGGAAAACTCATCCGAACAAAGTGATCAGAAAACTTAAAGCAATCTCTGCCATAAGTTTGTAACACTCTTGGAATTCCTGAGCCGAGTTGTTCCACCAATTCCATATCTTTAAAAGCTTTGGCAATCATGCTATTGTTCACGTTTTATTATATAATATTCACCTGTTTTTATCGTGCCGCTAAATTCAGTTTCATTTCCTAAGTGGAGATAGCAATCTACGGGCTTTCGTATAGTTTTAAGAGCAATAATTCTGCATCAATGTTTAATTTTGAAAAAGCAAACCAACTTTTCCCTAAGTCTTTTAGCGATGCTCCGATGTGGTAAACAATTTCGTTATCAATGATTAAGAATCTATCGTGCGATTTTGTAAATTCAAAACATGCTATCTGCTCATATTGTAAATTGTGTTTTTGTAAATCTACTGCCAATTGATGTGATATTTTTTTGGTGTATATGGTTGCATTTACACCTTTATTGCGTTTTGTAAAAAGTGTAAGCACCGATTCATCTACATAGTTGTCTATCAATATCAACGATTTTTTTGCCGATTTAATAATTTTTGAAACAAAGTCCCAGGCATCATAAATTTGACCTTCATAAAAAATCCCCTCTTGTGGAGGTAAAGCTGTTTTAATCAACATATCAAACTGTTTGTCGTGGTCTGAAATTTTACTTTCAATTCGTTCGATTCTTTGATGAATGGCATATCCTTTTAGCAAGTATTCTTTCAAGACTTTGTTTGCCCACATACGAAATTGTGTACCTCGCTTTGATTTTACTCTGTATCCTACGGAGATAATTACATCCAGATTAAAGTGTTCTACTTGATAAATTTTTCCATCAGTTGCAGTTGTCGCAAATTTTGCGACAACTGAAATATCTTTCAATTCTTCTGTTAAAGCATTATTGATATGCTTTCCAATAGTTTTTACATCTCTATCAAATAATTCAGCCATCTGATTTCGATTCAGCCAAACAGTTTCGTCTTCTATTCTCACTTCTATATGAAAATCAGAATCGGGTTGATATAAAATAATTTCTCCTTGATTCATTATTTTATAAATCTTTGCTCGTAACTATTCAGGTATTAGTATTAAAACATAAAATTTCATACTCTTTTAATAATTAGTTACTTATTTAAAAAATTTAAGAAATTAAGTTCATTAAGTAAGACCCATACAATCTGATTTAATGGATTACTTAATCTTAAATACCTTAATGCGTAATACCCTTAATATTTAAAATAAAATTAAAATTTAATTATCAACGTTTTGTTAAAATTCAACAAAACCTGAATAGCTACCTTTGCTCAAAATTACAAATCATATTCAGTTTGTTAAATACCTCTTTTGTTCCATAACTCTTTTCCTTTCGGTCTTGTAAATCCGAGATTTTTTCTTTTAACTTACAAATAATCCTATTATTTTATTTTTTCGTAATGTAGCCACCTGTGTTTGCAGCCCCTCTAAATTCAATTTTATTTTCTTCACGCAGTTGTTTGATCCAGCGTTCTATAGGGTTTCTAGTGATTGGTTATTGGGTTATTGGTTCTTAGTAATTGGTAATTGGTAATTGGTAATTGGTAATTGGTTTCTAGTGATTAGTGTTTGCTACTCTAAAAAATAATTCTCTTACCTGTTGTATTCCCGTTCCGTATCGTTCCATTAATTATTCACTTTTTATTGATTCAATCTATATTTTATTATTTTGAGGGTTCTATTATTTTCCAGTAACCGCCTGTTTTACGACTACCTCTTCTTTCAATTAACCCCTTTTTTATCAATTCGGCTATTTGTCTTTCGATGGTTCGTTGTGAAATATTTTCAAGTAAATTGACAATTCCTTTTAATTGAATTCCTTGATTTTGATCAATAACAGACAGGATAATATCATCTGTATCAATTAATCCGCCATTTAATCCGCCATTTTGACTTATGGCGTCTTGTTCTACGACCTTTAATTTTTCATTAAACAACACTACCTTAAAACCGCCTGCTACTTCTTCAAAAAGAGGAGGGATTACTTCATAATTTTTGCATATTTTCTGTATGCGATGAATTCCGGAACCATATCGTTCTATCAGCCCAATTTCTTTAAAAGCTCTGGCAATCATGCTATTGTTCATGTTTTACAATATAATAGCCCCCTGTTTTGGCAGCCCCTCTAAATTCTATTTTGTTTTTATCTTTGAGTTGTTTCAGCCAGCGTTCAATGGTTCTCCTCGGTGTGTTCATCTGCTTTATTAAAGCACTTGTGTTGATTCCTGGTTGATTGGATATAAAGGTAAACAAATCATTTACACCGCCATTTACACCGCCATTTACACCGCCATTTACACCGCCATTTACACCCTCATTTACACCGACATTTTCGGTGACATTTTCGGTGGTATCCTGCGTTTCACTCCCTGTTCTTTGCTTTTCATAATTAAATTCGGTGACAAAACCTTGTAGCGAGCTTTTAAAGTTAAATTGCATGGTCGGATATTCTCTTATCGCCTCTCTCATTCTGATAAAACCGCTTCCGTATTTCTCGATGTCGCCTGTTAAATAAAAAGCTTCAGCAATTTGTTTGTTTCGTGTACTTGCTTGATAAATATTGGTTTTCAGTTCTTCTTCTGTAATCTTACCAAACAATCCTCCTGGGTTAAAAAATGTAATTTTATTGTCAAAAATCTTAATCTGAACATCGGTTGGACTTTGATAATCTCGGCGAATCAGTGTATTCAATAAAGCCTCGCGAATTGCCTCTAACGGATATTCAGGAATTTCAGTTCTTTGGGTCGTTTTTCCATTAATTTCAAAGGCAAATTTTAGATGCCCCACAATGGTTTGCATCGCCTCTTCCAATACATCAAACAAATTTCCGTTGATCATCTTATCTGCAATAATCAACGATGGCGTTTTGAATCTCCCAATATGCACATTGTACAACAGATTTTCCTTAGAAAATAAAATCATAGCAGCATTGGAAGGCACATTATTCTTCAACATTCTCAATTTAATCAAAGCATCTTGAGCTGCAGAAGGTAAGCGAAAGCGACCCGTAGCATTTACTTTTTGAATCAATTGTTCTACCTTTTCAAGATTGATATCTTTAATAGTTGCCGAGCTATAAGGATATGAATCCCAAGAATATTGCATCGTCTGCATATAGATATCCGAAATATCCGACACGCTCAACTGGTGATTGGAATTGCCAATTCGCTTATAATATCTTCCTTTGAACGACAAAGGTTTGATCGGAAATTCATTGACCTGAAGGCAAACTACTTGTTTTCCCTTTTCTTCAACAACTTCTACATCCGGAATAATGGACGGTTCTGTCTTTACTTTGATTTCATTGACCCAATTCTGAACGGTTTCCTTTCCTACATGGACTCCTTTGATTTCTCCTTGATCTGCAAC
>JAFDXH010000018.1 GCA_018268075.1 Bacteroidota bacterium
AATTAATTATTTTTTTGAAACGGTTTTATACGGAATGAGCAAAACAGGAATTTGTAAACGAATATTCATTTCTCAAAACTGTAAGCTTTCTCCCCTGTTCATACCAGACCCCTTTAAAAAGCTGCTGAACAATAAAGAATAGCAGGGCAAAGTAATGGTTGCCGGTTATATTCTCAATGCAGCTTTAACGTTTTGCTATCTCTTCGTTAAAACCCCGTTCCATTTATTCATAGTACAGGCAGGCTTAGGGGCCGCAGAAGCTATAGTTACAACAACCTGGGATGCGCTTTATGTAAAAAATCTGAATGAAAAGATTGACACTTATGCCTGGGGCTTTCAAAAGGTCAATCCCAGATCGTCACCTGTATAGCTTTTGGGATCAGGAGTATTATAACGCACTTTCTTTCTTTGAAGCCTTATTCATTACCATGGGCCTGATACAGATAGGAGCTGCAATTGTAACATCGCGGCTGCTTTTCACCAAGAAATAAAACTTTTTCGGCATTACATTGTACAGGCATCCACTGATTTGATAACTCATATTTCTGTATCGCCAATTTTGTATAGCAGAAGCCGCCTAAAAGCAATAAACAATATGTAAGTTTATATGATAAGGTTTACATTTTGCTATTGGTAAATGGCTTTTAATATATTGAAAGTTGATTATCGTGTACCCAATTTTATTATTACTATTTAATTTTTGTTGGGCATTTGCGTCTGGTTTGCTTTGCAGCAATATTGAAAATCTTTATTAACGCGGGGTTATACTTAGCAATTTGCACTGCTGTATACACTCCAGGCAGATAGTTTCCTTTTGTGAAGATTAGCAAAAGACCCCGGGTGGGCTTAAAATGTGACTAAACAAGTAAGGCAGGTCTTCAAACACATTATAAAATTATTTAATCGTCATTGCCCGCACTAACAATGCAAAAGCCCGAACATCAATAGTCTGAAAATTAGCAATTAATTTTTTTACTATTTGCCGGGAGTGCTGTATATTTAATTGTTATGTGCCATACAACTTTGACACTCTCAACTTGACAAAAAACAAAATTGAATAATCCAACCATAGATATTGACTTTCCACCTTATCTCAAAAAAGCAATTGAAAACAGGTTGAATCAAAAAATAGTTTTTTGGACAAAGCCCGATTTCGGGCTAAGTAACGCAATCAGGTTCTCATTACTGTTAGAAAATAATAATAAAGTTTTCGTAAAAGCTGCGACGGACACAGATACTGAAGGATGGTTAAGAACAGAACACTCGGTATTAAGTTCTTATAAAGAAGAGTTTATGCCCAAAATCATTGATTGGATTGAAGAACCTGAAAACTTTCCGATATTGATTACGCAGGATTTTTCAGACGCTTATTGGGCAGCAAACAATAATGGTGTTTCTTGGAGAAACGGAGATATAGACTTATTGCTCGAAACCGTCAAAAGACTTTCGAATGTTAAAGGGCATCATACGCTCTCTCACTTAAAAAGTAACAATGCTAATGTTTGGACTAAGATTGCTTCAAATCCTGATGGGTTTTTGAAATTGAAATTGTGTTCAAAGAAATGGTTGTTAGACAATATTGAATATTTAATAATGGCGGAAAATAATGTAAATGAAACTGGGACAACTCTTGTTCACGGCGACATTCGGAGCGACAATATTTGTATCAAAAATAACAACGTTGTATTTGTTGATTGGAGTAATGCTGCCATAGGAAATGCAGAACACGACCTCGCAAATCTATTGCCAACCCTTCAACTAGAAGGTGGACCATTGCCATTTCAAATTATGCCAAATGCAGCCAATCAAGCTGCATATATTTGTGCGACACATATCCAACGGTTATCTAAAAACAGCACTATGCCTATGTGGTTAGCAACTGTGTTTAAAAAATTAATCGCCATAGAACTTGAATGGACAACACAATGTTTGAATTTAGACAGACCAGACGGCATAGATTGGAAGCAAATAAACTGATTTACAAGAAACAACAAGTACTGCACATAACAAGGGGTTTTATGCAAGTTAGGCCTGACATTGTAACATCAACTATTTGCAAATCCCAGCTTCAGTTCGGTCAGACGAATTACTATCAGCATTTATACTTAACTTAAGCAAAATATTTTCAATCGGCAGCGGTTATCGGCAGACGAAATGCTAATTCCTAACCTGCATAAAGCCCTGTTCGTTAGCGGTCATTGTAACGACACCCTACCATAAACAATAATCTTTCTTGCTTTGACACTCTCTAAAAAATGTGTAAATAATTTTGCGTAGTTACATGGCTACGCTTATATTTGTAGTCAAATGACTTCATAATGGAATTAAGGCGTGACGTTTTTCAGGCTATAGCCGACCCCACCAGAAGGGCAATCCTGCTTTTACTTGCTTCTCAATCTTTGACAGCAGGTGCGGTTGCCTCCAATTTTGACACTGCAAGACCAACAATATCAAAACATTTACAAATTCTGACAGAGTGTGAATTGTTGAATCAAGAACAACAAGGGCGGGAAATTTATTATCATTTCAACCCAAAGAAAATGAAAGAAGTTGCTGATTTTATTGAACCATTCCGCAAAATGTGTGACGACAGATTTAACAGGTTAGAAGAATTACTAAAAACTCAAAAAAATAAAAGAAATGGAAAATAATAACAAGACACAAATTATTGCAGAAGAAGGTAAACAGGAACTCTTTATAATCAGGGAATTTGATTTAAAGAGAGAAAAGGTTTTTGAAGCCTTTAGTAATCCTGATATTCTTGAAAAGTTTTATGCACCCTTTGGCAATAAAATGGTTTTTAACCATCATAACTATAAAACGGGTGGGAGTTATAGTTGGTGTAATAAAAACCAGCAAGGAAACATCCTGTGTACATTCAATGGTGCTATCCATGAGATTGAGCCACCCGTAAGAATAATTCATACTTCTGAATTTATGGAACTCCCAGAAAGAGGACATGTAGTATTGGAAGCTATGTTGTTTGAGGAACTACCTAATAACCGCACCAAACTAACAATTCATGATGTATGCTTTTCAGTAGAAGACAGGGATGCTATGGTTAAGAGTGGCATGGAATCAGGTTTAATTGAAATATTTAAACAATTAGACAATTTATTTAAAGAAGATTTATGAAAAACACGACTGCTGCCCGACTTTCAATTGCAATGGGAATTATTGAAATACTGCTCCTTACTTCGTTGCATTTTTTAAGCCCTGAGTTTGACCCTAATTGGCGTGTGATTAGTGAATATGCACTTGGTCAGTTTGGCTGGGTGTTGTCGTTAATGTTTATAGCAGGTGCACTAAACGTTTGGTGTTTGGCGTATAGCCTTCGCAATGAAATGGCAACAAGGTGGGGCAAGGTAGGTTTGGTTTTTTTGATAGCTTCGGGCATTGGTTCGGCAATGGCTTCGATGTTTGAGATTCCACATCCAATGCACAATGTTGCAGGGCTCATTGGTGTACTAAGTTTACCAATAGCTGCAATGCTGATAAGCGTACATTTAAAACGGATGCCTAAATGGTCGGGGTTAAAGAATGTAGTTACCTGGACAGCAAACTTTACTTGGATGGGTCTTATAGTC
>JAFDXH010000190.1 GCA_018268075.1 Bacteroidota bacterium
AAAGAAACATTTTTGAGAATAATCGTTTTGCCAAACAAAGAAAAATCGGCTTTGCCGGCATCTGCATGATATTTACCTCCTGATTCTATATTTACCACATATTGAATGCTTTCTTTAAAATGCCTAACAGCGATGAAATATAAAACTCCTAACAGGATAGCAATAAAAATAAAGAAGTAAGCCAACCATCGAACAAGTTTTTTAAAAGGGCTGCTTTTCTTCATTAAAAAAATTTAATAATAAGTATTTTTAGAAAGATAATTTCTTACATAATCAGTCACCCCATCTTCTAATGAATAAAATAAATCGCTATATCCTGCAGATTTTAGTTTGTCCATATTTGCTTCAGTAAAGCTCTGGTAACTGTTTTTAATATCTTCCGGCATATCAATGTATTCAATTTTTGATGGCAGGCCTAATCCTGCAAATGTAGCATTTACCAGGTCGTTAAACGTGCGTGCCTCACCTGTACCTACATTGTAGATTCCACTTTTGAAATTAGATTTTTCAATCCATGTATTTAAAAACCAGTAGCAAATTTTTATTACATCTTTTACATAAATAAAGTCGCGTAGTTGTCCACCATCTTTATATTCAGGCAAATGGGACTTAAACAATTTCACAAATCCATTTTGCCTGATTTGATTAAATGCATGAAAAATTACACTTGCCATACGCCCTTTGTGGTATTCATTGGGACCATACACATTAAAAAATTTAAGCCCTGCCCAGCTTTGAGGCTTTTCTGTCTGATGTATTGCCCATTTATCAAATTCATTTTTTGAAACACCGTAAGGATTTAATGGTTTTAATTGTTCTATTATTTCTTCGCTATCATTATACCCTTTGTCGCCTTTGCCGTATGTAGCGGCAGAGGATGCGTAAACCATCGGAACATTATTTTTAGCGCAATATTTCCATACAGCTTGAGAATATTTGACATTCAGCCTTTCGTGGATTGCATAATCAAATTCAGTAGTATCAGTTCTGGCGCCTAAATGAAAAATAAAATCAACTTTGAATTCTGAATCTTCTAATAGTTTTAAAAAATCTCCCCGATCTATTTTCGCTGAAATCTTTTTTTCAACAAAATTGGATTGCTTACTCTGAGGGGTAAAATCATCTACAAGTATTAGATTATTAAAGCCTTGTTCATTAAGATACCCTGCGAGGCAACTCCCGATAAACCCTGCTGCGCCCGTAACAACTATTTTTAATTCATTTGGCATTCTTATTTCTTTTTATAGAAGTGATGATATAGAAGTATCGTATAAATTTTTCCAGTAGGATACCTTGCCCCAGCTTTCCTCCTCTATTATAAAATCCTCAGAGCCCACCCTGCCCAGTTGCTCAAAAGGGACTGATAATAATTTCTCAAATTCTGGTACTTTATCCGGTGCTACACTTACCACTACTCTACCCTGAGCTTCGCCAAAGTAGTAGGCATCTTTTCGTATAGTTTTATCCTTACAACTTATAGTAAAGCCCTTATTAAAATAAAAAGCCGATTCGGCTAAAGTTATAAATAAGCCGCCCTCTGAAATATCGTGAGCAGATTGTATTAATTTATTTTTGATGAGTAGCGCCACATTATCATGAAGCAATTTTTCTTCATCAAGGTCAAAATAGGGAGCAGGTGAAAATTCTATGCCTCTTAGCTGATAGAGGTATTCAGAGCAATTAAAATCTTGCTTGTTCACACCAAGTAAATAAATATAATCATCAGTATTTTTAAAATAACAACTCATTTTATTTTTCACATCATCTATCAACCCTACCATACCTATAACGGGTGTAGGATATACAGGGCCAGTGGGCGACTGATTATAAAAACTTACATTTCCTCCGGTAACGGGAGTATTAAATTTCAAACAGGCTTCAGACATACCTTCGGTGCTTTTTACAAACTGAAAATACACTTCAGGGTCATAAGGGTTACCAAAATTCAGGCAATTGGTTACACCCAGAGGAAGGCCTCCACTGCACACAATATTCCTTGCTGCTTCACTCACGGCTATCATACATCCCTTGTGTGGATCTGCAAAAACGTATCTACTATTGCAATCTGTAGTAAGCGTAAGCGCCTTTGAGGTGCCATGAATAGATACCACAGCAGCATCAGATGGCGAATTGGTATTCAAGTTTGCTGCACCCACCATACTATCATACTGTTCATATATCCATTTTTTAGAAGCGATTGAGGGCAAACAAATTAATTTTTCGGCTACAGCTTTTAGATTGTCCGGCGTAGTGATTTGGTCTGGATCAAATGACTGTATGTTTGTAAAATATGCCGGCTCTTGAAATGGCCGGTCATATACAGGAGCGCCGCCGCCCAACACCAGGCTCTCAGCAGGAATTTCTGCCTCCAATACTCCGTTATAAAAAAATCTCAATTTGTCCCCAGTGGTTACCATACCTATTTCCACACAAGGCAAATCCCATTTAGAAAAAACATCCATAACTTCTTTTTCTCTTCCCTTTCTCACAGTAAGCAACATACGCTCCTGGCTTTCGCTAAGCAATAATTCCCAGGCTTTCATATTCTGCTGCCTTACCGGCACCTTTTCCAAAAAGATATCCATACCCACTTTGCCTTTAGCGCTTGTTTCGGCAGTGCTGCAAATAATGCCTGCTGCGCCCATATCCTGCATACCCACGATAGCACCGGTTTCTATTACTTCTAAGCAAGCCTCTAATAATTTCTTTTCTTGAAAGGGGTCGCCGACTTGCACTGCCGGTAAATCTTCCGCACTGTTTTCATTAATATCTGCCGAGGCAAAAGCAGCGCCACCCATGCCATCTTTTCCTGTAGCGCTTCCTGCTATGAATACAGGATTCCCTTCTCCGGAAGCAATAGCGCTTACTGTTTTTCCCTTTTCAATTATACCGGCGCTCATTGCATTTACCAATGGGTTAGTCTGATAACATTCATCAAAATATATTTCGCCACCTACCGTAGGCACCCCAAAGCAATTTCCATAATGACTTATACCATGCACTACTCCGGAAAGCAGGCTTTTTGTTTTAGCATTGCTTAATTTTCCAAACCGCAAAGAGTTTAATGTAGCAATAGGCCTGGCACCCATTGTAAAAATATCTCTATGAATACCGCCAACACCAGTAGCAGCGCCCTGAAAGGGTTCAATGGCAGAAGGATGATTATGGCTTTCTATTTTAAAAACCACTCCGAGCCCGTCGCCAATATCTATTACTCCGGCATTTTCTTCACCCGCCTTCACCATCAGCCGGGCACCATCGCGAGGAAGTTTTTTTAAATACTTAATTGAGTTTTTATAACTACAGTGCTCGCTCCACATTACTGAAAATGCACTTAGCTCAGTAAAATTGGGAATACGCCCCAAAATAGATTTTATTTTCTCGAATTCTTCCGGCAATAATCCCAGTTTTGCCGCGGTTTCTATATTTGTATTCATAATTTTAAAACGCAAACATACAAACCTTGAGGTAAGGATAAGCCCATAATAGAATACATTTTTTAACTAACTTTCCCGACTTTTAAAATTTCACTGCTTGCTTTATTTACTTTTTGTACTTTATTTCATTCTTTTAAGCTGGTCTGTAAGGAAGGGAAAGTTTTTTAAAACCAGTGGCCTTTCTGCCAATACATTGAATGTGCTATTTCTGGTACATGTAGCAACGGGTATAGTAGCTACATGGTTTTTCCTGAACTACCTGCCAGTGTTTGATTCTAATGTTTTTCAACAACAGGGAATTCTGGAATTTGATTTATTAATTCACCATCCAATAGAATATTTTACTAATTTATTTCAAGATAATTATCATAGTAATTATTCAGGGCTGATGGATGTAAATGACTCCTATTGGAATGATACAAGAAGTAATGTGCTTTTCAAATTGCTTTCTGTATTTAATATTTTTAGTTTCAAAAATTTCTATATCAATACTTTGTTTTTTGTTTACTTGGTATTTTATGGAAATGTTGCTTTGTACAAAGTATTCCAAAAAATATTCCCGCAATCCCGGCTTTCAAATATTCTCACTATTTTTCTACTTCCGTCTGCCTTATTGTTTACTTCATTAATACATCGGGATGGATTAATTTTTCTTGCTATTAGTTTTATTTCTTACCACATTTTTTTTGGCTTAAGAGAAAAGAAATTTGGTATAAAAAGAGTAAGCATTTTAATTTTTTATCTATTCATCGTTTTTATTTTTAGAAACTATATTGTCATTTTATTAATTCCACCAATGATTGCATGGATATTGAGTGCCTATAAGCCCCAATACACATTTTTCATTTTCACAGGCACTATGGCTATTTTTTCAATAGTATTCTTTTGTGCCCGCTACTTAGTGCCGGCTTTGGATTTTCCTGAATTTGTAGCATCCCGGCAAAGAAGTTTTATAGCGCTATCCGGCAATTCTGCCCTAAATCTAAATCCATTATATGCTTCCTTTAGAAGCTTTATGAATAACATGCCACAGGCGCTCAATCATACATTACTTAGGCCCTATTTATCAGAAATACACTCTCTCGAATACTTACCATTTGCGCTGGAGTTAATCGTTTTTCAGCTATTATTTATCGTTTATATCTTTTTCAAAAAGAAACCCGAACGAATTGATCCCTATATCTATTTCTGTATATTCTTTTCTATTGCTATGATGCTGGCTATTGGTTATACTGTTCCGTTTATAGGTGCATTTGTACGATATAGGAGCTTTTATTTTATTTTTCTAATCTGCCCACTCACGGCAATGATTGATTGGAAGAAATTATACCAAACAGTACATATTAAATTTAAAAATATGTGAAATATATTTACACATTTTCGTAATTTTTAAAAAATATTAGCCACAAAATTCGTTTTTTGAAATAAATTGTCTTGATTTGCACCATAAATAATTCAAATTATGCAATCTTTAAGACTAAATGCGCTTCACGATTTATTTGCTTCATCAAAATTTACCGAAGTTCCTGCCTCTAAAACAATCAGCCATCTTTTTGGTGAAAATGTTTTTGATTTAAAACAAGCCAGAGAATTTTTGAGTGATGAGGCCTATAAAAGCCTTACTTCTTCAATAAAAAATCAAACAAGAATTGATAGAAAAATGGGCGATCAGATTGCCTCTGCTCTTAAAAACTGGGCGCTCTCTAAGGGAGTTACCCATTTTACTCATTGGTTCCAACCATTAACGGGCGCTACTGCTGAAAAACATGACTCCTTTTTCACATTAAAATCTGACGGCAGTGCTTTGGAAGAATTTGATGGCGCAGCGCTTATTCAGCAAGAGCCGGACGCAAGTTCATTTCCAAGTGGCGGCCTTAGAGCAACTTTTGAAGCCAGAGGATACACTGCATGGGATCCATCATCGCCCCCCTTCATTATGGAAATGGGAAATGGCAAAACATTGTGCATTCCTACAATTTTTGTATCCTACACAGGGGAAAGCCTTGATGCTAAAACACCTTTACTTAAAGCGAATATGGCCTTAGAAAAGGCAGCCATTGATGTATGCCAGTATTTTGATAAAAATATCACGAAAGTGAATGCTACCTTGGGCTGGGAGCAGGAATATTTTGTAATAGATGCCTCTATTGCAAGCAGCAGACCGGATCTGGCAATGACCGGCAGAACCGTTTTGGGCCATGCGCCCGCCAAAGGGCAACAATTAGAAGACCACTATTTTGGTGCAATACCAGAAAGAGTTTACGCTTTTATGCGTGATTTTGAGGACGAGGCATATAAACTCGGTATTCCCCTTCGTACAAGGCACAATGAGGTAGCCCCTTCACAATTTGAATGTGCCCCCATTTTCGAAGAGGTAAATATTGCTGTGGACCACAACACATTATTAATGGACATTATGACCAGAGTGGCCAAAAGACATAACCTCGTGGTATTGCTTCATGAAAAACCTTTTGCAGGCATCAATGGCAGTGGCAAACATAATAATTGGAGCCTGGCAACGAACACCGGCGTTAATCTACTTTCGCCTGGAAAAACGCCTAAAACCAATCTGATGTTTCTCGCTTTTTTTGTAAACACTATTAAAGCTGTTTATGATTATGCTGACCTACTCCGGGCCTCGATAGCCTCTGCAGGAAATGACCACAGATTAGGCGCCAACGAAGCCCCCCCTGCTATTATTTCTATTTTTATCGGAAAATATTTATCGGACACATTAAATGAAATTGAAAAAAGAGTTGGGGAAAACTTTGACGAACAAGATGAGGCAATGCTAAAGCTCGATATTCATAAGACAATTCCCGAATTGCTGATGGATAACACGGATAGAAACAGAACCTCACCTTTTGCCTTCACTGGCAATAAATTTGAATTTAGGGCAGTAGGCTCTTCGGCAAATTGCGCAGGCCCAATGACCGTTTTAAACACCATAATGGCGGAAACGCTAGTTCAGTTTAAAAAAACTGTAGATGGCCTTATAGAACAGGGGGAGAAAAAAGAGGTAGCATTGATGCAGGTAATTCAAAAATATATTGTGGAAAGTAAACCTGTATTATTTGAAGGTGACGGATACAGCGAAGCTTGGGAGAAGGAAGCAGAAAAAAGAGGTCTTTCAAATATTAAGACAACCCCACTTGCCCTTGATGCTTTTGTAAATACTAAATCGAAAAATTTATTTACCAACCACCACATTTATACTGAGGCAGAGCTCGAAGCAAGGCATGAGATTTTATTAGAAAATTACATAAAGAAAATTCAAATAGAAGCAAGAGTAATAGGTGATATTGCTTCTACCTACGTTTTGCCACCTGCTATTAAATACCAAAATATTTTGCTGGAAAATTTAAGAGGGCTTAAAGATGCCGGCTTCAAAGAGGCAGATTATAGTGCACAGAAACAAATGATTACTAAGCTATCAGAACACATCAACATTATAAACATTAATGTAAAGGCCATGATTGAAGCACGTAAGAAAGCAAATGAATTGCACAACCATAAGGATAAGGCTATTGCATATTGTGATGATGTGAAATCTTATTTTGAGAAAATACGATATCATGCAGATAAATTAGAGCTGCTTGTAGATGATGAATTATGGGAATTACCAAAGTACCGCGAACTATTGTTTCTAAGATAGTATTCCTTTTCATCATATCCTTTGACAAAGCAACATTCGATAGAAGCATTGTATATCATGATCCGAAAATATTAAGCAAATAATTCTTTAACATATCATGCATTAAACTATTTGAAGCGTTTAGATTCTATCTACACAGACAACAAAAAAATAAAAAACATGAAAAAATTATTTGTATTATCCCTTCTCGCCTGTAGCCTCGCCTTAGGTAGTCAGGCTCAGGTAACAAGAACTGTAACGTCAAAGCAAAAGGTTCAGAGTGATTCGAGTCGTAAAGTTCATTTGCAGCAGATGAAAGATTTGAACCTTACCAAAGATCAGCAAGCTCAAATGAAATCTATGCGCCAAGATGCAAAAAGTCAGCGAGATGCCATCAAAAATGACGCTTCACTAACACAGGAACAGAAAAAAGCAAAAATGAAAGATCTGGAGCAGACTTTCAAAGCTAAGAGAGATGCGATTCTTACACCTGACCAAATAAGTAAGATGAAGGAATATAAAAAAGAAAACCACATGCATAAAAAAATGAATAAAAATAAGCAGTGGAAGGATAAGGATAACAAAACTGAAAATCAATAAATTTATATTCCCTTTGAAAGTTAAAAGGCTTCCTGATGGAGGCCTTTTCTGATTTTAAAAACCTTGGTTTGGTTTTCGAATTAAAACGCAAACTGGCTGACTATGCATTACTAATATAGATCAAATGAATAGAAGACAACTTGAGAAATGTCAATCCCCCTGCTGATACTGATTGTATTCAATAGAAGTTATTAATTAATCATAAAATGATATACGGTAATGCCTATCGCAAAAAATGCTCGTACTTTTCCAAAACGCTGATGTTTATTTTTCAATAAAACGCTTTATACAAATGCCAAAATTTAAAATTACTGTTTTAGCTGCACTCGTATTTATTAATTCTTTTGCAATTCAGAATTTGCAGGCACAGGATATTTCCGATCAGGTAATAATACGTCGTACCGCCTACGGTGTACCACATATTGAGGCAAAAAATATAATGGCAGCCGGCTTTGCATTAGGATATCTACAAATGGAAGATTATGGTAGCCGTGTGGCATTTGGCCTTATTAGAGCCAGAGGTGAATGGGCCAAATACAATGAATTAAAAGGGCGAGCCTTAGAGAATCAACTCAATGAGGATGCCGCTAATCAAATACTTCATGGCAGAGCGGTAGAAACCTATTCATTACTTGGAAAAGATATTCGCGATATGAATCAGGGATTTGCGGATGGTGTAAACAGATACATCCTCTTGCATTCTGGAGAATTTCCGGATTGGGTCAAGCCTGATTTTACTGCATACGATGTACATGCTACGGGCATCCAGAGCTTTAGCAAAGCCTCAGTGAAAACTTTTATAGAAACTTTGGAGGCGAAAGGCGAATTAACAGCAGGAGCATTCAACAAAGATGACAGCACGCCATGGGCATCCATTGCATTGAATACTATTATAGATAACAATCCCGACTTAGGCTCTAATGCATGGGCACTGGCGCCTGAGCGTACCACATCCGGAAAAGCAATCCTGCTTAGAAATCCGCATCTGGACTGGAATGCCGGATACTATGAAGCGCAGATGGATGTAGAGGGCTATTTTAATTTTTATGGCGATTTCAGAATTGGTGAGCCACTGGGCACTGTTGGCGGGTTTAATGAATTTCTCGGTTTTAGTACCACTAATAATTATCCTAAAAATGATGAAATTTATTCGTTTAAAAAAGATCCCGATAATCCTGATAATTATTTGTTAGACGGCGCTTCACGCCCTGTAGCTAAAAGAATGGTAACGGTAACATACAAGGCAGAAAATGAATTAAAAACTACTCAAAAAGTATTTGCAAGTACTCCCTTTGGCCCGGTTATTTATCATTCAAAAGATAAAATTTATATTATCAAATCTGTTGATGAAGGCGAATACCGCACTGCCGAACAATTTCTTAAAATGATGGAAGCAAAAAATCTGAATCAATGGAAAGATGCTTTGCGTATGCAGGCAAAATCTACCTCCAATTTTACTTATGCAGATGTAGCAGGCAATATTTTTTATGTATGGAATGCTTCTGTGCCGTATTTAAAACTTCCCTCAGGCAATGATACTGCTGCTACATTTGTTACCAAACAATCTGAGATATGGAGCGAATTGCACCCGTGGGATAAGTTGCCCCAGCTTTTGAATCCGAAAGGCGGCTATATTCATAATGAAAATGATCCTTTTTATTATACCAATTTAAACGAGGTATTTAATAAGGCTGATTTTCCGCCTTATTTTCCTCAGCCCAAATTGGGTTTACGAAGTCAGCTCGCTATTCAACTGATTGGGGGAAGCGATAAACTTTCTTTAGAAGAAGTAGTGAAGCGAAAGTATGATATGTCTATGCTGTTGGCAGATAGGGTGAAACCGGATTTGATTCGCTTTGCAGAAAAATCTGAATTAAGCAAAAAAGAAAAGAAAGCACTGGCACAATTAAAAAAATGGGACAATACAGTAGCAAAGGAAAGTGTGGGTGGGATACTTTTTCAACTATGGTGGAATAAATATGTAGCACTGTCAAACGAAGGAAAAAAAATTGCACCCACTCCCGAGTCGGCAGGTTTTCCGGCATCTGGCGAAAAACTATATTCAACACCATGGTCTGCCGCTTCACCTGCAAAAACACCCTACGGGCTGGCCAATGAAGAGAATGCCGTTGTTGCTTTTAAATGGGCAGTAAAAGAATGTGAACAGAAATATGGAACTATAAATCTGAAATGGGGCGATGTATATAGAGCGATAATCGGAAAGCAGGATTATCCTGTAGGTGGTACTACAGGTGCGTTTGGGGCTTTTCGGGTACTGTGGTATGCGCCCATGCCAGATCAGCCTCAAAGAATGCATGCTACAGGCGGAGATGGATGGATACTGGCGGTAGAATTTGATAAAATTCCACGCGCATATTCTGTATTAGCTTATGGCGAAAGCAATAAAGACACTTCTACCTACTTCGGCGACCAGTTAAAAATGTTTACAGATAAAAAAGTAAAATCTGTTTTTTATACAAAGGAAGATATTGAGAAAAATACCATTTCAACTTATCATCCGGGAAAATGAGCAGAATTTAGCATAAGCCTCTGACCTGTGGCATTGCGTTAATAATGCTGAACAAAAGAATAATGAACAACTTGAAAAAAGAAAATCAATTCTGGTTTCAGCCGAGTTTCTCGAAGAGGACTCGACGATTAATCCTATAAACACCGATCCCTGTGCCAGCGATTCGGCTGAAACCCAAAGGCACAAATACTCTTGCACACCTATCCGATGCTTCTACTTTGCTCCAACGGCACATGTTTGGTGATTTTATGTTTTATAAAAAATCAAATTTTATAACATGCACGAAACCCTCTACCGGCATAATACGATTCTGCACCATTATGATAAAGGAAAACAGTATCAAAACGCCTGTCGCAAAATAACGCCCCGCCTAACTTTCTAATATGATCTGGTGTATGCACCCAACTGGAAGTCTTATTATCAAATGTGCCCAACTGCTGTAAAAAACGATATTGATGCTCGGTTAATATCTCCACCCCCATTTCTGAGGCAAGATGTATTGCGCTATCTCTTGGCTTATTTTCCTTCCTATATTGAAGAGCCTTCTCGTCATAACATAGGCTACGCCTACCTTTCGGACTTTCTTCGGAGCAGTCGAAAAACATTAATCCCTGTGGCGCAGCTATCTGAGCATTTTCTGGCAAAGCAATTACATCCGGTTCGCCGCCCGTTTGTTCCATCGCATATAATGGATTGAGCTTGTCTATATTTGATTTAAGTTTCAGCGCTACATCTACCCAGCTAATACCCTGATGCCTCAAACTATTTTTAGCAAACCGGATTTTTAAACCCTCTAATAATTGTTCTGCCTGGCTCGATGATAATTTCATTTTTAAATCTGGTTTAATGAAGTATAAATGTAAATTGAAAATTAAATATATAGTGAGGTTTTGTATACCGTACTGAAATTTAAACTCATTACCCTGAAAACATTAATCATAAAATAATACCCATCAAAAAAGCCTGCATTTAGTTTATTAAATACAGGCTTGATACAAAATGTATTTCCCAATTTAAATTACTTCACTTTTAATAGCATCGTTTCTAAATACCACCGTACCATCAAATACATCTACCAATACTGGATGCGTTTTATCTATATCTCCCATTAGCAATCTTTTACTTAAAGAATTGATGATCTGCTTCTGAATCAATCTTTTTAGCGGGCGCGCACCAAATTGAGGATCAAACCCGTTTTCTGCCAGATAATCAATTGCATAATCTGTAAACTCAAGCCTAACACCGTTTTCAGCTAATTGATGCTTAAGGCTGTTTAATTGGATCCGAATTATTTCTTTAATATCTCCTCGCATCAATGGTTGAAACATTATTACCTCATCAATCCTGTTCAGAAACTCAGGCCGTATTGTCTGCCGCAATAAGTCCAATACTTCTCTTCGCGTATTTTCAACCACCTCCTCCTTATTTTCTTCTGATACATTTTCAAAATTAGCCTGAATAATCTGGCTTCCCATATTACTGGTCATGATGATGATGGTATTCTTAAAATTAACAACACGTCCCTTATTATCTGTAAGCCTTCCATCATCCAACACCTGAAGAAGTATATTAAAAACATCAGGGTGTGCCTTTTCTATTTCATCTAACAATATCACGCTATATGGTTTTCGTCTCACCGCTTCTGTTAGTTGACCACCTTCCTCATAGCCTACATAGCCCGGAGGCGCACCTACCAACCTGCTTACAGAATGTTTCTCCTGGTATTCACTCATATCTATCCGAGTCATCATGCTATCATCATCAAAAAGATATTCAGCAAGTGCCTTAGCTAATTCGGTTTTACCTACGCCTGTTGTTCCTAAAAAAATAAAGGAACCAATGGGCTTCTTAGGGTCATGCAGCCCCGTGCTGCTGCGACGTATAGCATCTGCGATAGCTTCGATAGCTTCATCTTGGCCCACCACTCTTTTATGCAATTCGTCTTCCAGGTTCAGCAATTTTTCTTTCTCAGACTGCAACATTTTATTTACAGGAATACCTGTAGCTTTTGCCACACTTTCTGCAATATCCTCTGCATCCACTTCTTCTTTTAACAAACGTTTTTCATTCAGATCTTCTAATTCTACAGCGTATTGGGCTATCGCCTTTTCCTGCTCTTGTAATTTGCCGTAGCGTATTTCTGCTACCCGGCCATAATCGCCTTCGCGCTCTGCCTTTTCAGCCTCCATTTTTAAGGATTCCATTTCAGCTTTTAAGGTCTGTACCTTTTCTACCAATTGTTTTTCCTGTTGCCATTTGGCTTTGAAGGTGTCGCGCTGTACCGAAAGGTTAGATATTTCTGTGTTTAACTCCTTTAGCTTCACTTCGTCTTTCTCTCTTTTTATTGCTTCTCGTTCTATTTCAAGCTGCCTGATGGCCCTCTCCAATTTATCAAGTTCCTCTGGCATAGAATTCATTTCCAGCCTTAGTTTTGCCGCACTTTCATCAATAAGGTCAATGGCTTTATCTGGCAAAAAACGATCTGTAATATACCGGTGAGATAATTCTACTGCAGCAATAATGGCCTCATCTTTTATTCTTACATGATGGTGCGTTTCGTACCTGTCTTTTAATCCTCGTAAAATTGAAATTGCATCTTCTACACTTGGCTCATCAATCATTACTTTTTGAAACCTTCGCTCCAATGCCTTGTCTTTCTCGAAAAATTTTTGATATTCATTTAATGTGGTAGCGCCTATTGCTCTCAGCTCGCCTCGTGCCAATGCAGGCTTTAAAATATTGGCAGCATCCATTGCGCCATCGCCACCACCGGCGCCTACAAGCGTATGAATTTCATCAATAAAAAGTACGATCTCGCCACTGCTATCCCCTACTTCCTTTATTACCGATTTCAATCGCTCTTCAAATTCACCTTTGTATTTTGCCCCTGCAATCAGCATCCCCATATCAAGGGCATAAATAATTTTTGATTTAAGGTTTTCTGGCACATCACCACTTATAATCCGTATAGCAAGCCCTTCCACAATCGCAGTTTTACCTACGCCTGGCTCACCCACCAGAATTGGATTATTTTTAGTACGCCTCGATAAAATATGCAGCGTTCTCCGTATTTCTTCATCACGACCTATCACCGGATCTAACTTATTACTTCGAGCAAGTTCGTTCAGATTTTTAGCATACTTGTTTAGTGCATTGAATTGAGTTTCGGATGTTTGAGAATTAACAGTAGATCCTTTTTTGAGATCTTTAATTGCAGTTATCAAACCCTTTTCGGTAAGGCCTGCATCTTTCAAAATTTTAGCAGCATTATCATTTCCTTGCAGAATTGCCAATAACAAATGCTCCACACTTACAAACTCATCACCAAATGTTTTTAGAGCGGATGCTGCCCGTAGCATCACATTATTAAGATCGCGGCTGATGGTCTGTGCTGGTTCGCCTGAAGTGATTTTTGGCAATTTTTGAATACTCTCATCTACCTTGCCTTCTACAAAATTTACATTTACATTATTTTTTTTCAATAAAAACTCTATAGGTGTATCCTCATCCATCAAGAGCGATTTTAATAAATGTTCAGTTTCTATATTCGGATTTTTATCATTAAAAGCAAGTTGCTGTGCCTTCTGAAAAATTTCCTGAGATTTTATGGTTAAATTATTGGGATTCATATTATGAAATTTATAAAATTTAGAATAAAAACACAAATATTAATCCAAGTCTCAGAGTGGAAATAATGTCTCATATTTTTATAAAAAACTGCCTGAAATGCAGTCTGATATTCATTTCATGAATAAATAGCAGGTTTAAGATAATAGTTTCCCGTATATATAGAAAGCATAAAAAAGTATTTTCGGCGATCTTGCCATTCCTATTATACCAAAGCAGCAATGCAATAAATAAGCTTCAGGTGGGTCAAAGGAATTATTTTTGCAACCTCAAATGTTGTCCAAAACGAAAAATACCGAATTTGTAAAAAAAACAGCCTTATCTCTTGGATTTGAATATTGCGGCATAGCAAAAGCAGAACATCTGGATGAGGATGCGAGAAGATTGGAAAATTGGTTAGGTAATGGACTTAATGGTTCGATGAGCTATATGGCAAATTATTTTGACCTGCGCACCAATCCTGAAAAATTAGTCCCTGGCGCTAAAACGGTAATCACTTTACTGCTTAATTATTTTCCGGAAAAGCAACAAAACATTGAAGCCCCTCAAATCTCAAAATATGCTTATGGCAATGACTACCATGAAGTAATAAAAAGCAAACTGAAAACTTTTTTACAATTATTAAAAGACAATATTGGTGACATCCATGGCCGGGGATTTACAGATAGCGCTCCGGTACTTGAAAGAAGCTGGGCAGTAAAGAGCGGCCTAGGCTGGGTAGGTAAAAATGGAAACCTAATTACTAAAACTAACGGATCCTATTTCTTTATTGCCACTTTAATAACAGACCTGGAATTGGAGGCAGACAATCCTTTTATAAAAGATTACTGTGGAAGCTGTACCAGATGTATTGACAATTGCCCTACCGATGCCATATTGCCAGATAAGGTTATTGATGGCAGCAAGTGCATCTCCTACTTCACCATAGAGCTAAAAGACCTGCTGATACCTGAGACCATGAAGGGTAGGTTTGAAAACAAAATGTTTGGCTGTGATATTTGTCAGGATGTGTGCCCATGGAATCGTTTTTCAAAACCCAATCAGGAAATTGAATTTACCCCATTAGATGAAATTCTTAATTTTTCTAAAACTGATTGGGAGGAACTAACCGAAGAATCTTTTAAAATAATATTTAAAAAATCACCATTGAAACGGAGCAAATTTCAAGGAATAAAAAGGAATTTAAAATTCTTAGAATAATTATTAAATAAAATATTACTGATGACCCTCACTGAAAAAGACAACAACTATATATGGCACCCCTACACGCACCAAAAAGATAAGGTAGATGCTATACCGATAGTAAAGGGTAAAAAATCATACCTATATGATGACAAAGGAAAAAAATATCTGGATGCTGTAAGTAGCTGGTGGGTAAATATACATGGGCATGGCAACCGTTTCATCGCAAAAAAACTATATCAACAGGCTAAAAAATTACAACAAGTAATATTTACTCAATTCACTCACAAGCCAGCAGTAACATTAGCTGAAAAATTATTACCTCATTTGCCCGGATCATTTAGCAAGGTGTTTTATAGTGATAACGGAAGTACAGCCACCGAAGTAGCTATAAAAATGTGCATTCAATATTGGCAAAACAAAGGTGTAACTGAAAGGAATAAAATTCTTGCATTTCGCAATGCCTATCACGGCGATACATTTGGTGCAATGAGTGTAAGCGAAAGAGGAATTTACACTTACGCTTTCAGGGATAAACTTTTTGAAGTAATATTTATTGATGTGCCCAATGGCAACAATTGGGACACCATAACAGGTATAATAAATAGTAATGCCAATGAAATAGCCTGCTTTATTTATGAACCCCTTTTGCAAGGTGCAGGAGGTATGTTGATGCATGATGCACACCATTTGCAAACACTTCTGGAATATGTAAAACAAAAAGAAATCATTTGCATTGCCGATGAAGTGCTTACTGGGTTTTATCGCACCGGAAGGTTTTTTGCTGGTGATTATATGAGTGAGAAAGCTGATGTAATTTGCCTTAGCAAAGCATTGACCGGTGGCAATATGGCTCTGGGAATCACGGCTTGTACGCAAAATATTTTTGACTCATTTGTAAGTGAGGATAAAATGGCTACATTTTTCCATGGGCATTCCTTTACAGCCAATCCCCTAGCCTGCACGGCTGCACTGGCAAGCCTTGAGCTATTGCAAAAAAGTAAATGCCAAAAAAAAATAAAGATCATTCAGAATTACCACAAAATATTTTGTGATGAACTTAAGCCCTTTGAAACAAATGGAATTATTAAAAACATAAGGCAATGCGGCACCGTTATGGCATTTGAGATTGTTACCCAACACCCTGATGATTATTTGAATTCAATAGTGAATGATGTCATGAATTTCAGTTTGAAGAAGGGTATTTATTTAAGGCCAATGGGTAATACGCTTTATATTATGCCGCCATATACCACTACCAATAAGCAACTGCTGGAAATATATTCTGTAATATCAGATTTCCTCAATAAGTAAGTAACAATTTAAATGATACTCCTTAAGATTTGGCTAATTTCTAATTCAGTTTGGTATTAATCTATTCTCTGGTATGTTTAGGTTCACATGAAAGAATGCTATTCCCACTTAAAAACTTTAATGGCAACAAAGTAAATTACTATACCCCATAATATTAAGATTCCTATTTCTGAGCGCACATCCCAAATTCCACGTCCTTCAAAAGCCACCTCTCTTAGTGCATTATTCAGGTGGGTTAGTGGCATGGCCTGCGCTATTCCTCTCAGCCATGGCGGAAATACATTGATTGAAAAAAAAGTACCTCCGATCAAAAACTGAGGCAACGTTATCAAGTTGGCCAAAGGTGGGATGGTGCTATCGTTCTTGGCAATTCCACTTACAATAAAACCAAACCCCATAAAAACTATTAATCCTATAAAACTTAAAATAAGCATATTGATAAAAGTAACTGCCCCATGCACTAATGTAAATCCGAATAAAAGGTTTCCTGCCAAAATAATTACAAATGCAGTAAGCATCTGGAACAATACTCGGCTCAACATTTCTCCAAGAATGATGTAAGGCCGGGTAATTGGTGTTGCAAAAAAACGCTTTAAGACCAACGTATTTCTTAGATTAAAAAACATGAAGGCTACCCCAAAAACTCCTGATGCCAATAGTGAAAAGCCTAACTGTCCCGGCAAAATAAAATCAATTGTTTTGTATTCTCTTATTACACTAATATCTCGTTGCGGTTCAAAATCAAACTGAGCATATACCGGTCTGTTCTTGTAATGCTGATTGCTCAGTTGGTTAATAATACTCTCTGCAAGAGACTTAAACTGCGGCCATTGGTTATTATTGGACGTAGTAGATTTCATTGAAAATAAATAAGGCGGATTCCCTGCAGGATTCTTTTGAATATTAATGATGGCAGCTAAATTCCCTTTTTGAAAAGCATTCCTGATTTTATTGGTGTCGTCAAATTTTAATATCTTAATAAGGGGCGCATGGTTAAAAGCAGCGTAAAGCTCATTGGTTGTATCTGCACCCTTTTCGATAGCGATATTAAATTGCTGAGCCCCTCCATTGTTGCCAATAAACCCGAATACAAGGATAAAAACAAAAGGAAATGCAAAGCCAAATACTACTGCGGATGGGCTTCTAAAGATAGACCGGAGACTCGCTACCATTATAGCCAGCATAGCCTTTATTTGGTTGTACGGTTTCAAATAAAATAAATATTATGCCGACAAATCTATTTGAGAAAAAATAAAAAATAGAAAAAATTTCAAAGTAACAGACAAATGGCGTATATTTGTGCGACAAATGGCACACCTTGAAAGATAAAAATTATAAAAAGATAAAATCACCCCAGAGCAATGCTGAAGATTTGCAATCTGGCTATAGCGGTACAAGCCTTCCAAAGCTAACCAAAGATTTCACCTATAATAATTTTAAAAAAATAGCCGCAAAAACAGACTTCACCCAAAAAGAATGGTCGGATATTTTACATATTTCTGAAAGAACATTACAACGATACTCAAAAGACAATACCACTTTTAATTTTAGTGTTACTGATAGAATTCTTCAGATAGACAAAGTACTTCATAGAGGTGAGGAAGTATTTGGAAGCCATGAGAAATTTCTTCAATGGCTGCGAAATGACCCCTATATGCTGGAAGGAAGGCTTTCTTTCAATGCGCTTGCAAGCTTTGAAGGCATTAATAATATACTTACCCAATTGGGAAGAATTGAACATGGAATATTTGCATGATAGTTTACCGAATTACTAACGAGCCTTACAAAGACGATATTTCCGGCAACGGCGCTGCATTATATGGTTCCAGATGGAATTCCAGAGGAACTCATCTGTTATACACTTCACAGCATATCTCACTTAGCATCCTTGAATCGCTGGTGCATCTGCGAAGAAATGAAATTCCGCCCAATCAATATTTATTACATATTGAATTTCCAGATGAAAAAAAGATTATTGAAATATCCTACAAAAAAATGAAGAAGAACTGGACTACAGAGATAGAATATACGCAGTGGCTCGGCGATCAGTTTATGCAAAATAAGGAAGGGCTTATTTTAAAAGTACCTTCTGCTATAGTACCTGAAGAACACAATTACTTATTAAACCCGAAGCACGCTGATTTTAAAAAAGTAAGAATCGTCTCCGCCAAATTATTGGATTTGGATAAACGATTATTCAATTTCTAACCATAGCATCTTAATTATGAACCTACTATATCTCATTACCGGAAGCAACATAGGTGAGAGGCGCAAAAATCTTACGAATGCACGTGCCTATATTGAAAAAAAAATCGGTCATATTGAGCGCAGTTCTATTATTTATGAAACAGAACCTTGGGGAAACAGCGACCAACCGGCATTTTACAATCAGGTACATATAGTAAGTACCCTCTTATCGCCTCAGTTGATAATGGATAAATTACTTGCTATAGAAAAGCAAATGGGGCGCGTAAGAACAATAAAAAATGCTGCCCGTATTATTGACATTGATATTTTATTTTTCAATGATGAAATCATCAACCTTCCCGGCTTGGTGATCCCACATATTGAAATCAGTAACCGACGATTTGTGCTGCTGCCTATGGCCGAATTATCGCCTGACATGATGCATCCTGTATTAAAAACAACAATACAAGATTTGCTGGCTAAATGTAATGATCCATTAAGGGTAATTCCTTTGAAAAAATAAAGCCCAATAAATAGGCTACTTCATTATGCCACAATTGAATTGAATTAATTCAGAATTAGGGTGTTATTTTTGACCCAAAATAATTTCAAAAAAAAATCTATAAAGGACACAAAAGATTTTGTAAGGAGAATCCGAATGAAATATAATTTTATTACTGTTGAAGGCAATATTGGTGCAGGAAAAACAACGCTGGCTACTATATTAAGCCGGCACTTCAATGCGCGCCTGATTTTAGAAGAATTTGCCGACAATCCGTTTCTACCAAAATTTTATGAGAATAAGGATCAATATGCGTTTCCGTTAGAATTGTTTTTCATGGCTGAAAGATATAAACAATTAAAAGAGCTTCTACATACCAAGGACCTCTTTCGCACAACGACTATCTCTGATTATCTATTTACTAAATGCCTACTATTTGCAAAAGTCAATTTGCCTGAACAAGAATACCTACTGTATCAAAAGCTATTTGAAATTATTAATCCGCAGTTAATACAGCCCGACCTGCTTATATACCTGCATGCTCCAGTAACGAGGCTAAAAGAAAATATAAAAAAAAGAAATCGATCGTATGAGCAATCAATAGATCCTGATTATTTATTTTCTTTACAACAAACATATACCCAATACATAAAACAACATAGCCTTAAAACTTTATTTATTGATGCATCCAATGCTGATTTTTTGAGCAACGACGCGCATGTAGAAGCAGTGCTGAATGCCTTAGAAAAGGATTATGAAGAGGGTCAGAATTTTTTAGTATTGCCCTAAATAGAAAATTGAATGGAAAATAAACAAGACCCCTTTTCTTCAATAAAAAATAAGGAATACAGGTATTTATTGTTAGGTAGGTTTTCGTTTATAATGGCGCTTCGCATGATGTCCACCCTCATTGGCTGGTGGATATATTTACTCACAAATGATCCCTTTGCCATTGGATTAGTGGGGTTAGCTGAGGTGATTCCGGCTTTATCACTTGCATTGTATGCCGGCCACATTATTGATCAAAGTGAAAAAAGAAAATTACTCATCCGTCAGATGTTCTTTTACCTGCTTGCGGCCTTAGCATTGGTAGCTCTTTCTTCAAAGCCAATACAGGCCCATCTTTCCCTACATTCCACTTCTCTTTTTATCTACCTGATTATTTTTTGCACCGGCATTTTCAGGGCTTTTGCAGGGCCGGTTCATGGCGCTATGATTGCATACATTGTACCGCGTGAAGAATTGCAAAATGCAACCACCTGGAGTCAGGGCACCTTCTTGTCGGCATCTGTTACAGGCCATGCTATTGGCGGCTTTCTGATAGCGGTAGCAGGTATTACCGGCACATTGGTATCCGTTTGCTTTCTGATGACCACTTCCATATTTTTTATTTTTAACCTATTGCCCAAACCCCCTTCCATCAAAAAAGGCTCTGTGCGCACATGGGAAAGTGTAAAGGAAGGCCTAAGGTTTGTTTACAAGACAAAGGAGCTCTTGGGTGCCATTACCCTCGATTTATTTGCAGTACTATTTGGTGGGGCCGTAGCCCTTATTCCCATTTATGCAAGAGATATTTTAAAGGTAGGCCCAGAAGGTTTTGGAATTTTAAACGGAGCTTCAGACCTTGGTTCTATTTGCATCGTTATACTTCTCACATTTTTTCCTCCTAAGCGCAAACAAGGAAAAAAACTTTTACTTGCAGTAGGTGGTTTTGGCATTTGCATTATCATCTTTGGTATTTCAAAAATATTTTTACTTTCCTTTTTTGCATTAATGATTTCGGGTATGCTTGATGGCATAAGTGTAGTAATCCGAGGTACCATAACTCAGCTAAAAACACCGGACTATATGCGTGGGAGGGTAATGAGTGTAAACTCTATGTTCGTAAATTCCAGCAATGAATTAGGCCAATTTGAAAGTGGCCTCACTGCTAAATTAATGGGCACCATATCCTCCGTAGTTTTTGGTGGGGGCATGACACTGCTGGTAGTAGCCGGTACATGGCTAAAAGCACCTACATTAAGAAAGATGGAATACTAATATTTACGCAGGCTTAATTTCCACCAATTCTATATCAAATACCAATTCTTTACCAGCCAATTCATGATTGGCATCCAGAATTACTACATCCTCTTTTATTTCGCTAACTACCACAGGTACCGGATGCCCTTCTGCATTCTGCAATTGCAATTTCATACCGGGTTCAAGTTTCATATCAGCCGGTATATTAGATTTAGGAAATTCAATTATTGCTGATTCATTTTTATGGCCATAAGCATCCTCAGGCAAGATATTAATTGTTTTTTTATCTCCCACCTGCATCCCCGGAATCGCATCATCAAAACCTTTGATCATTTGCCCCGCCCCTACTGTAAAAGCAAGCGGTGATCTTCCATTACTAGAATCAAATTGTTCGCCAGAGGTTAATTTACCTGTATAATGAACTTTTACTTGGTCGCCTTTTTTTGCTTTACTCATGATTGTAAGTTTAATTTTATTATCAATTTAAATAAAGTAACAAAAAAGATTTTACTTATCATTATTTTCATGAATACAACAGGCTATTTTTTAATATTTTTACCATTCATTGTTAAAAGTGTCCATTATGCGACTTGTTAAGATTTCCATTATCATACTATTTTCTTTGATTTGTAAAAATGGAGTAGCCCAAAAGGAAATTAAGCCTGGCGCCATGCAAATGAAGCAATATATTCCATTGCTGAAAGGGAAAAAGGTGGGTGTCTTTGCCAATCAAACATCCATGGTTGGCCATATTCATTTGGTAGATACTTTATTAAAACAAGGCATTAATGTAGTTTGCATCTTTGGCCCTGAACATGGCTTCAGAGGTACAGCAGATGCCGGCGAAAAGGTGGGTAATTATATTGATGAAGAAACCAAGATTCCTGTTATTTCATTGTATGGCAGCAAACATCAACCTTCCAAAGAAGATTTGCAAAATGTAGATATTCTACTGTTTGATCTTCAGGATGTAGGCACCCGGTTTTATACTTATATCAATTCAATGCAACATTTTATGGAAGCTGCATTTGAGAATAATAAACCATTGATCATTCTGGACAGGCCCAACCCAAATGGCTTTTATGTAGATGGCCCTGTACTCGACTTAAAATACCGTTCTGGCGTAGGCCAGCAACCAGTTCCAATAGTATATGGCATGACGATAGGCGAATATGCGCTAATGCTGGCTGGGGAAAAATGGTTATCGCCTGAGGCCAATAATAAATATGCTTCATTTAAAAGCGCTTTAAAAACAGATACTAAAAATTTTCACCTGCTGATCATAAAAAATGAAAATTATGACCATAACAGTAAATATATACTACCCGTAAAACCTTCACCCAACCTACCGGAAATTCAATCTATTTACCTTTACCCTTCTACTTGTTTTTTTGAAGGAACCACACTTAGTGAAGGCCGTGGCACAGACAAGCCCTTTGAAATTTTTGGAGCGCCTACCCTACCTCATAATTTATTTACCTTTACCCCTAAGCCCATGCCAGGCGCCATGAGTAGCAAGCATTATGGCGCTACTTGTTACGGATGGAATCTGTCAGGAACTCCTGAAGAAGTTTTAAAAACAACTGACCAGAAAATACAATTAAAATGGCTGATAGAAGCTTACAAACTTTTTCCACAAAAGGATAGTTTTTTTATTCTGCCCAAATCGGGAAATATGGAAAATTCTTTTTTCAACAAGCTGGCAGGCAATAATGAACTATGGCAACAGATAAAAAACGGAACACCAGAGCGTGTAATCCGGGCATCATGGGAACCTCAGCTTTCTGCCTTTAAAAAAATCAGAAAAAAATATCTATTGTACAAAGACTTTAAATAAAATATCTTATACCTGATTTTTCCTTTCCTATAAAAAAAATATAAAATGAAACCGCTTAATATAGTTTTCATGGGTACCCCCAATTTTGCGGTAGCATCATTAGAAAAACTGCTCGCTTCCGAACACCATATTGCAGCAGTGATAACAGCGCCAGATAAACCGGCAGGAAGAGGGCTTCAACCTCATGAAAGCGAGGTGAAAAAATTTGCCTTGAAAAATCATTTGAATATTCTACAGCCTTTTAAATTAAAAGACCCTGATTTTTTAACTACACTACAATCTTTGCAAGCAGACCTTCAAGTAGTAGTTGCATTTAGAATGTTGCCTGAAATTGTTTGGAGGATGCCCCCGTTAGGCACTATTAATCTTCATGCCTCATTACTTCCCCAATACCGTGGCGCCGCACCTATAAATTGGGCTATCATCAATGGAGAAAAAGAAACTGGAATTACCACCTTCAAACTACAGCAGGAAATAGATACAGGCAATATAATTTTTCAACAAAAGATACCCATAGCGCTCGATGACAATGCAGGCATACTACACGACAAATTAATGATTGCAGGTGCAGATCTTATATTGAAAACGGTAAATAATATTGCTCAGGGAAATATTACAGAAATAAAACAAACACTGAATCAAACCGGCGAATTGAAATCAGCGCCAAAAATATTTAACGAAACTTGTGAAATAAATTGGGAATCATCCTGCATGGAAGTTTACAATCAGATAAGAGGATTATCGCCCTACCCTACTGCATTTACCTTTTTGAATAATAAGAAATTAAAAATCTATTCAGCAGCCACAGAAATAACTGATAGCCCAGTATCGCCCGGCCAGGTATTTTCTGATAATAAATCTTATTTAAAATTTTCTACCACAGATGGCTATATATCATTAAAGGAGCTACAATTAGAGGGCAAAAAGAAAATGAAAATTACAGATTTCCTAAATGGATTTAGAATGCACACAAATAATTAAAGCACTGCTCAATTATTTTATAAAACTAATTTCACAATTAAAATTTTCAGAAACGCCTAATTCTTCGGCTGCGGCATTACTAATGATAACCAATAACCCTTCATTCTGTTTCAACTCAGGGTTTGAATCTAACACTTTGGCATAAATGCTTTTGTTAGTGGCTGGATTATTTATTTTTATAATGGTACCAGGTGTAGCATTATTATTAAAACAATAATATTTACCATCTTGCCAGCCACTGGTAGATTTGAATATGCCACCTGTACCTGCGTCACTTGCCTTATCACCAGATTGCTCGTCAAAAATCTTTTTAAAAAATCCACCTTTAAAATCAATTGTTGAATGTGATGGCGCCTTATTGGTCGCCACTTTTTCTTCTACAGGCTTCACGGCCTTTTCTTCCTGAACTACGCTTTTTTCAGAAGAAATTTCAGGTTTCTTTGCTACTTCAGTTTTCGGTGTTTCTACTTTTTCGGTATGGGGTACTTCTGCCGGCGGCGTAACCTTCTTTACTACTGGTTCCACATTATCTTGTGCCAAAGTAGATTGAGATTTATCTACTTTTAAATACCCGACTATCAAAGATGTACCTGCACTTATGCCATCAGATGAAAGGTGGTTCCATTGCTTAATATTAGCCAGCGAAACTTTATTATAATTTAATCCTAAACGGTATAGCGTTTCCTTTTCTGTAACTGTATGATAAACAGGTATAAGGCCCATACCACTTATTTTTTCGCTTTGGACAAAATTATTTTTATCGAGCGGAATCTTAATATTCTGTCCGATATCCAGACCGGTTTCTATTCTTAAATTATTATAAAGCGCCAAGGCTTTAGGCGCTACATTGTATGTTCGGCTAAGGCTGTATAAACTTTCCTTAGGTTGTACAGAATGCAATAAAAATAAATGGGGTGCTGTTCCCTGTATTTCAAGAGTGGCCTGTTGAGCCAACAAACCTTTTCCTGCAATCAAAAAAAATACAACTAAAATACGTTGGAGCATATTGGGTTTTTAACAATGTACAAAACAAAAAATACTTTAGGTAAAAATATTAAATCTTCCCCTTTCCAATAAAGGCATGAAGTTAAATTTTTTTTTACAGTAGTAATAATTTAAAAATTATAATTCCATTCAATCTAAAGCCTTTGCTGCCATTGGATCGTCTTCTCATTTTTCCAAGAAACGAAAGTGCCATCCAATATTTGCTTCCTTGCTTCCTTTACGATATGCAGGTAAAAAGCAAGATTATGTACACTTGCAATTTGCAACCCAAGTATTTCTTTAGACTTAATTAAATGCCGGAGGTAAGCTTTACTATAATAATTGCTAAAATCACAATCAATACCATCATCCAGCGGCGAAAAATCTTTTTCCCATTTTTTATTATCAATATTGATTATTCCCTTACTGGTAAAAAGCATAGCATTTCTTCCATTACGCGTAGGCATTACACAATCAAACATATCTATTCCGAGTGAGATACATTCTAAAATATTCCAAGGTGTGCCTACCCCCATCAGGTATCTGGGTTTTGCTGAAGGGAGGTGCTCACAACATAAGGCACATATTTCATACATTTTTTCGGTGGGCTCCCCCACGCTTAACCCTCCGATAGCATTTCCCGTTGCATTTTTAGATGACACATATTCGCATGAAAGTTTTCTTAAATCGTGGTGAATGCCTCCTTGTACTATCGGAAATAAATTTTGTGTAAACCCGTATTTATTTTCTGTAGCATCAAATTGTTTTATACAACGGTCAAGCCAGCGAAAGGTGAGCTCCAGTGAAGTACGTGCATAATTATATTCACTTGCGCCCGGTGGGCATTCATCAAAAGCCATAATAATGTCTCCGCCTATCACCCGTTGAATATCCATTACTTTTTCTGGGGAAAACAAATGCCTGCTACCATCAATATGGCTTTGAAAAATGGCGCCTTCTTCTGTCAATTTGCGTACACCACTTAATGAAAAAACCTGAAAGCCACCACTGTCTGTAAGAATTGGCCTATCCCAATTCATAAATTGATGGAGGCCGCCGGCTGCTTCAAGTATTTCTAACCCTGGCCTAAGATAAAGATGGTAGGTATTGCCCAAAATGATCTCGGCCTTTACTGAATCCTTGAGAAGTTGCTGATTTACCGACTTCACAGTACCCCCTGTACCCACCGGCATAAAAATAGGAGTTTCTATCACACCATGATCGGTGGTGATAGTACCCACGCGGGCGCTTGAGCGGGTATCTGTAGTCTGAAGGTTGAATGTTAAGGAGGCCAACTTAAAAATTTAGGAGGTGCAAAGTTAGGTTATCAAAACTTTTTTCAATAGACACAAAGTTGAAGCATAGAATGTGGAAGGGTTTATTTCTAATTGTCGCCTGTACGTGGGACACGAACCGGGGCGGAGCGCCGTAGGCGGTGTCTCACCGCCCACTATTAGCCAGGCCTTGCGATAATTTGAAATGCACCCATGTGGAATGATTCCCTCATAAAGTGAATAAATCAATTTTGCTTAAAAGATTAACACAAGTATGTTTGCATTTACATGAATCTCTGGGAATTTTTATCAAAACCTGCAAATATTGCTTTCATATCGTTTTGCCTGATAGTTGCTATCCAGGTATTCTATTATTTATATTTTTTTATACGATTAGCTTTTTACAAAAAAAAGAACCGGCCTATTTCACAGACACATCCTGTTTCTGTGATAGTTTGTGCGCGTGATGAAGCCGCCAATCTGGTAAAGAATCTTCCGGGCGCTTTGGTACAGCAATATAAAACAACACATGAAGTAATTGTTGTAAATGATAATTCTTTTGATGAGAGTAAATACATACTGGAAGAGTTTAAAAAATCTTTCAAACAGTTATTACCTGTAGAGTTAAAACAAGAAGCAAGGTTTATTCCCGGAAAAAAATTCCCCTTAAGTATCGGAATAAAAACTGCAAAATATGAAATAGTGCTGCTTACAGATGCAGATTGCGTACCAGCTTCTGAATTTTGGATTGAAAAAATGCAGGAAGGATTTGTGGATAATATTGAAATCGTATTGGGCTATGGCGCACTGCATAAAAAGAAGGGCTTTTTTAATAAGATGGTAAGGTGGGAGACTTTTCATACCGCATTGCAATACCTATCGTATGCACAAGCCGGTAAAGCCTATATGGGAGTGGGCAGAAACCTGAGTTACAAGAAAAGTGTCTTTTTCAGGCATAAAGGATTTTCGGCCCACAATCATGTACCTGGCGGAGATGATGATCTGTTCATCAACAAAGCATCTACTAAAAATAATACGGCAATTGTAATAGAGAAGGAAGCATTTACACTTTCTGAACCACCTACCTCTTGGCGCCAGTGGATTAAACAAAAGAGCCGGCATTATACCACCAGCAAATATTACAAAGGTTCACATAAATTTTTATTAGGCCTGTATGCCTTGTCGCTTTTTCTTTTCTATCCTTCATTTATTGCATCCCTATTTTTATTCAACTGGAAATGGGTAATCATCATTTTCAGTTTCCGGTTTATACTTCAGGCTCTAGTCATATTTAAAAGCAGCCAAAGGCTAAATGAAAAAGATCTGTTTCCTTGGTTTTGGTTTTTTGATTTGTGCATGTTTTTTTATTACCTGTTTTTTGCAAAATCACTTTTTAAGAGGCCGGCTAAAACCTGGAAATAATAATTAAATATTTTTTGATGGAAATCCTGTTTAAATATTTTACCGATTTTAATCAGCTTCAAATACAACAGTTTAATGAACTGAAAAAAATCTATTCAGAATGGAATGAAAAAATCAATGTAATATCCCGAAAAGACATTGACTCGTTTTATGAGCATCATGTATTACACTCGTTAGCCATAGCTACACAGTTTCATTTCCCGGATGGGTACAAGGTGCTGGACTTAGGTACGGGCGGCGGTTTTCCCGGCGTACCGCTTGCCATTTTTTTTCCTGAAGTGCATTTTCATCTGGTGGACAGTATCAATAAAAAAATAAAAGTAGCACAAGATGTATGTAGCCAGATAAACCTTAAAAATGTAACCTTTGCACACTCACGCGCAGAGGATCAGCCCGCCGCACAATTTGACATAGTTGTATCAAGAGCTGTAGCGCCTCTGAAACAATTATGGGATTGGAGTAAACCATTGCTGAAGAAAAAACCTGTAACTGAACCGAAAAAATTATCAGGTTTAATTTGCCTGAAAGGCGGCGACCTTACCCAAGAAATTGCTGCCTCACAACTGAGGCCTCAAATCTGGGAAATTGATAAAATATTTCAGGAACCTTTTTTTTCTGAAAAATATATTTTGTATTGCAGGTGAGTATGTATTACACTGTGAAAATATTTGATGAAAAACATTCCATGCTGTATGAAATTCACCATTGCATGTAGCATAAAAACCTAAAAAGACAGGGCTTGGATAAAAAAAAGTTAGCCAATTCATTTATCTGCTACCCTCTACTTCAATACATTTACCAATTTAGTTTGAGCAAATTATTTTTTTGGTCCACATCGGCCATTCGCTTTGTTGGATCTATTTCTACACTTATTAATTCATTTAATGGCCTTTTAAATTCCACTGTGTATGTAGGGTTGGTCCAGTTCCATTCAGCATGTACTATTCTCTTTTCTTTGTTTTCAGCAGGTTTATTGGCCAGCATTAGATCCATTGGTATATAATGCAATTCCTGAGTATTATCCTTAAAAGTGAGCTGCAAATCAATAGGCATAGGCATATCACCAATTCGTCTTAGCCTTACTTTACTTACATTTCCCTCTTGCCAGAGGCTATCAATGCTATAATCTATTGTTTTAATAGTATTCACCCAATATTCTTTATACCAATCTAACTGAATGCCACTTACATCTTGCGCTACCTTTATAAAATCCCATGGGTTGGGATGTTTAAACCGCCAAAGTGCATAATAGGCCAACATAATTTTATCTCTGATGCTATCGCTAACTATGTATCCCAATTGTTCCAGAAACATAGCACCTTTAGAGTAAGCATTAATGCCGTAAGCTACATTGGTATTATAATGGTCAGAAAAAGTAGTTAAAGGCTCGGCAAGCCCACTTTTTACCAATGAATAGTAACTCCGGTATGAATTAGCTTGATTTAATGGAAGGGCTGGGTTTTCAGGAGGCGCCACTTTCATGGCAGCATTATAATATGCAGATACTTCGCCCTCTGCCCATGTAGTAAATCCTTCATCCATCCAAGGGTGTTGGTTTTCATTGGTGCCCAACATCATTTGGTACCAGCTATGCATCCATTCATGAAAAACAGTACCCAGGCTTGGCCCTTTGATCAGTGTAGCCATTGGATATTCCATTCCACCATCACCACCTTGTATAAAAGAATATTGAGGATAGGCATATTTACCAAAATGTTTTTCCATATACGGCAAAACAGTAACTGCTGCGTCTGCCACAGTTTCCCATTTTTTCTCCATTTCATCATTACCCTTTTTATAAATTACATTTAGCATCACACCATCTTGCCGTCTTACTAAATGCTCATAATCCGGGTCGGCAGCCCAAACAAAATCGTGCACATTTTTTCCAATAAAATGCCAAGTTCTTTTTTCTGAAGCAATATTTTTAAGATCCGTCCCAGGCTTGTCGTAGCCCCATCCTATTTCTGCTGCATTTACCAGCATACCGGTACCGCCCAATTTATAGGCTTTATCAATCTTAATAGTTACATCATAATCGCCCCAAACGCCATAAAATTCCCTGGCTACATATTGCGCGGGATGCCATCCTTGATAATCATATTCACACATTTTAGGGTACCACTGGCTCATGCTGTATCGTACGCCTTCTGCATTGTCGCGCCCACTACGCCTTATCTGTACCGGCACTTGGGCTTCAAAAACCAGATCAAAACTCACTTTAGATTTTGGTAATATGGGAGCTGATAAATTTACCTCTAAAATGGTACCATGCACTGTAAATTTTTGCAACACGCCATTCATCTTTATGGACTTAATATTTTGATACCCGATTTCTGTGGGTGTCAATTTGGAAATTCGATCTCTTACACGCGAGTCCCAATCAGGCTTTCCGTTTATTAATATTTTACCCAACTCTTGACTCCTCATATCCATTTCACTTCCCGGCTGAAAGGCATTCCAATATAAATGAAAAAATACCTTATTCAATTTATCAGGCGAGTTATTAAAATACTCAAGCGATTCTGCACCTTTGATGAGGTTTGTTTGTGCATCTACATCCGCATTTATTTTATAATTCACTCTTTGCTGCCAGCGGTCCGGCTGTGCAAAAGAAAAAAGTGAAAAGAAAAAATAAGCACCTACAAATAAGAAAATCCTTTTTTTCATGGTTAAATATTAAATTATGAAAGTTGTAAACTTCGCCAAAAAATTAGTTATAGAGAATATAAAATGAATACTTATTTTTCCCCTTCTACCACTATTACTATTTCGCCCTTCACTGTTTTAGCATTAAAATAATCGTGTACTTCCTGCAGTGTACCTCGCTTGTTCTCTTCATAAATTTTAGTCAATTCCCTGCTTACGCTACATTGCCTTTCGGCCCCAAAGTATTCTATAAAATCTTTTAAAGCCTTCACCAAACGCATAGGGCTTTCATAAAAAATCATGGTTCTCTCTTCTGCAGTTAATTTTTTCAAAAGTGTTTGTCGGCCTTTCTTTAAAGGTAAAAAACCTTCAAAACAGAAAGCATTCATAGGCAATCCACTATTGACCAGAGCAGGCACAAATGCAGTAGCACCCGGAAGGCACTCTACTTTAATATTATTTTTAACAGCTTCTCGCACTAATAAAAAGGCTGGGTCGCTCACACCGGGCGTGCCAGCATCAGTAATCAAGGCCATTGTTTTCCCGGTCATTAATTGCTGAATTAAATGAGTGAGAATTTTATGCTCATTGTGCTGATGATAGGGCGAGGTAGGTTTGTCTATGTTATAATGACGCAGCAATTTAGAAGAGGTGCGCGTGTCTTCTGCAAGTATCAACTCTACAGATTTTAATACCTCTATTGCTCTGAAAGTAATATCTGCAAGATTGCCAATAGGTGATGGAACTATATATAGCATAGAAAAATCAAGAGAACGCTTAGCAAAAAACTATTTTATAAAAATGGAAAATTCTTCCATAACTGGATTGGCTAATAATTTTGTGGCCGCTTCATTTGCTATCCTTTCTGCTTCTTCTGCATTTGCAGCTTCTATCTGCAGCAATATGTGTTTGCCAATACGTACATCCTGTACCGTATTCAATCCCAAATTATCCAGCCCGCCTTTTACTGCTTTTCCCTGAGGATCCAACAATTCTTTTAAAGGCATTATTTTCAATTCTACTGTGAAATTCATGTGGCCGTTTTTTTAATACTGAGTAAAGAAATAATAATATAAAAAATAAAAACAATGGGCACTGCAAGCCATTGCAAAAATATTGCAGATACTAATGCGACTAAAAATAAAATAATTATTCCCTTGTTTTTCTGTATCGGAATATCACCTTTTTTTAACGAAAGCATTAAATGATTGGATACCATGAGATAACTCACCACCAAAATAAGTATATATAAAAAGGCTGGGCTTAAAATTACAGAGCTTACCGATGCTATAGAATTAAAATGAAGGATCATCGGAAAAGAGGCAACTAATAAACCGATTGCAGGTACGGGTACACCCTTGAAATAATACTGTTGGTCTGTTGAGAGATTAAATTTGGCCAACCTATATGCTGCTGCCATTGCAATTATCATAGCGGGCAACATCCAGATAATGGATGTTTCTAATCCGTTTTCTTGCCGCGCATAAGCAAAGCGCAGCAATTGATAAATAATCATAGAAGGTGCTACCCCAAAACTCACTACATCACTCAGTGAATCTAATTGCTTCCCCATGTCGCCCACAGCATTTAATAACCTAGCTAAAAAGCCGTCAAGAAAATCTATTAAGGCAGCAATGATAATAAAAATAGCCGCCCAGGTTAATTTTTCAGGGATATTAAAACTACTGTTATACTGCTGATCCAGATAGATGACCACTGTGTTTGTCTGAAGGCAAAAGATGATGGCCAGACAGCCAAAAAATAAATTGAAAAGAGTAAAAATATTGGGAATTTGTTTCATGTAGTTTTAGTTGACAATGGCGGACTGAATTTTACTATTATTCACCTATTACCTATTCGGTGATGAGAAAACAATAGCTTCTTGTTTGGGTGAAGTAAAAGTTTATTTTTTGCTTGTTAAAAAAAATATTGGATTGATAAAATTTACCTGATTATATCAGCAAAGTGCCAGCAAGTACTTTTCTTTTCCTATGCCTTCATGGCAGTTTCAATTTCCTCCACGGTAATCGGAATATTTTTCATCAAATCTTTATTTCCATTTCTGGTAATCCAGTAATTATCCTCTATACGCACACCCATATTTTCTTCCTCTATATAAATCCCCGGCTCAATGGTAAAGAGCATTCCGGCTTTTATTGGTTCTGTTTTGGTGCCAAGGTCGTGCACATCTATACCCAAGTGGTGCGAAATACCGTGGTATAAATATTTTCTGTATGCACGGTCTTCGGGATTTTCATTTTTTATGTCAGATTTTTTCAAGAGCCCGATTTTTTGAAAAATTATTGTTGCTTCATCACCTACTTTTTCTGTGTAATCTGCTATGGTGATTCCCGGCTTAAGTATGGAAGCACAATATTGGTGCAAGTGCAAACAGGCATTGTAAACTGTTTTTTGCCTTCTTGAAAATTTTCCATTTACCGGAATAGTACGGGTAAGATCCGCATTATAGTTACCATAGCTTGCACCAAAATCCATTAAGATCATATCGCCCTCTTTACACTCCTGATTGTTTGCTACGTAATGCAGAATACGGGCATTATCACCACTGGCGATGATACTTCCATAAGCTTGACCTGTAGCACGCTGCGAGAGAAAAGAGTGCATAATTTCAGCTTCAATTTCATACTCCATTACTCCAGGCTTTATAAATTTGCAGATGCGCCTGAATGCTGCTTCAGTAATATCTATCGCCTTTTGTACTACCTCTATTTCAAGTGATGTTTTTATACTTCTTAACTCTTTTAAAATAACAGCGCTTCTTCCAAAATTATGAACAGGATAGCGCTCGCGCATATACGTAGCAAAGCGGTAATCGCGTACTGCTACCTCATTAGCCTTGCGGTCATTTTCATTGGTATTCAAATAGATTGTTTCAGCAAGATGAATCAAAGGCTGTAATACACCATCTATCACATCCAGAAAAACAACCTTCTTAATTCCGGAAATGGCGGTAGCTTCTGCTTTGGTAAACAGATGACCGTTCCATTTTTCTTTTAATTCATTGGGCCTTACGATTACCAATATTTCGCGCGATGCTTCATCCGGATTGTCCGGAAAAAGAATCACCATCGTATCCGGTTGTTCAATTCCACAAAGCCAATATAGATCCGAATTTTGTTTAAAATCATGAAGTGCATCGCCATTAGAAGGCAATTCGTCGTTGCTGTTGAATATTGCAATTGAATTTTTGCTCATCTTTTTTTGAAACCGCTGACGATTTTGAATAAAAATTTCTGGATTGAGTGGTAAATATTTCATGAAAAAAAATTTTATTTGGCAAGATACACTAAACAAAACATTATAAAACGAACAGGTATTGAACCAGAGCCACACCAAACAATTTGTATGAACCTATGGTTGCCTATCATTCACACCAGTATTTTCAAACAAAAACAACTGTGGAGGATGTTGATGCCCTTTCCACAATTTAAAATATGCACAACTGAAACAAAAATTCAATTTAATAAAATTGGTAAAAATTAATGCAATTCAAAATTTTCAAAATAAAGGATAGGCGATTTATTGTAGGGCAAATGCGTAAAGTTTACACGATAATTTTTTCATTTTTTTATGGTATTTAAGAAATAAAAGTTGCCATCCGATTTCATTTAAAATTTTCGCAGCTTTGTTGAATCAAATACAAAATGTTTAGAAAATATCAAATTTTTACATAGAAATGGGGCTAATTTTTAAACAGATCAAAAAAATCATTGCTTAACTTTGCAAATATTATAAACCAAATTTATAGTTCATGTCGGCTCCAACGATGATTGCTTTACCCAAAAATGCCCTTATTTCTCTCGGAATACAAACTGCAAAAAATATAAATTATCAATTGCCACCGGATGCTCTGGTAAAAGATTGCTTAAAAAGAAATGAAGGTGTTTTAAATGATACAGGCGCATTGGTGATTAAGACTGGGAAATTTACCGGTAGAAGCCCAAAGGATAAGTTTACAGTAAAAGATAAAATCACCGAAAACACCGTAAACTGGAATGATTTTAATCAGGCATTTGATCCCAAATATTTCGATTTGCTCCTGAAAAAAATGATTACTCATCTTGAAGAAAAGGAATTATGGATACGAGATAGCTATGTTTGTGCAGATCCGGCATATAGATTGAATGTAAGAGTCATTAATGAAGACCCCTCCAGCAATTTATTTGCCTTCAATATGTTTCTTCGTCCTGAAAAGGAAGAATTAGATGCATTTGCGCCAGACTGGTATATTATACATGCACCCAATTTTAAATCGGATCCTACTACTGATGGTACAAGACAGCAAAACTTTACTGCAGTAAACTTTACAAAAAAAATGATCCTTATTGGAGGATCAGCATATACAGGCGAAATAAAAAAAGGCATTTTTTCTATCCTCAACTTTGTACTACCTATTGATAGAAATGTTTTGAGCATGCATTGCTCTGCCAACATGGGCAAGGATGGTGATACAGCTATTTTTTTTGGCCTAAGCGGCACCGGAAAAACCACTTTGAGTGCAGATCCATCAAGAAAGTTAATTGGCGACGATGAACACGGCTGGACAGATAACAGTGTTTTTAATTTTGAAGGGGGATGCTATGCTAAAACAATAGACCTGAGTGCAGAGAAAGAACCAGAAATCTTTAATGCCATTAGGCCCGGAGCACTTGTAGAAAATGTAACCTTTATAGAGGGTACCGATAAAATAGATTTTGCAAGTAAAAAAATTACAGAAAATACGAGAGTTAGTTATCCTTTAAGTTTTATCAGCAACGCCTTACACCCTTCCATTGGAAACATTCCTAAAAACATTTTCCTACTTACTGCAGATGCTTACGGCATTTTACCACCAGTAAGCAAGCTCACGCCAGGGCAGGCCATGTACCAGTTTATTAGTGGCTATACAGCTAAGGTAGCAGGAACCGAAGAAGGGGTAGATGAGCCCAAACCTGTATTCAGTGCATGTTTTGGCGCACCATTTCTTCCATTGCACCCTACTAAATATGCAGCCATGTTTGGCAAGAAAATGAAAGAGCATAAGGTAAAGGTGTGGATGATTAACACAGGGTGGAGTGGCGGAAAATATGGTGTGGGCAAGAGAATGAAACTATCATACACCAGAGCTATGATAACTGCTGCACTTGAGGGGAAATTGGATGATGTAGATTATGAAGCACACCCAGTATTTGGCTTTATGATGCCTAAGTCTTGCCCCGGAGTACCTTCCGACATTTTAAATCCCCGGCATACCTGGGACGACAAGCACGCCTACGATGAAAGTGCCATGGATCTAGCCCGGCAATTTATTAAGAATTTTGAAAAATTTAAAGATGCTGCGGATGAAGAAATTTTAGCTGCTGCTCCTACAATTAAAAAATAGTTTTTAGCTTTTATACTTAAAACAAACCATATAACTGGGCATCAATCTGATTAATTATTTTTCCCAGATCTTCTTCCTTTTCGGCAAATTTATTTTTATCAGCATCAATGATTAACAGAGGGCCTTCTTTATAGCCGCCAATCCATTTATTATAGAAATCATTTAGTTTCTTCAAATAATCCAACCGTATATTGTCTTCATATTCCCTTCCTCGTTTTTGAATTTGCGCCACTAATGTAGGCACAGATGCATTTAGGTAAATAAGCAGGTCGGGTGGGCGCACCATTGATTTCAGTGTTTCAAAAAAGGTGAAATAATTTCCAAAATCACGCTTGGTCATAAGCCCCATATCATGAAGGTTGGGCGCAAAAATATGAGCATCTTCGTATATAGTTCTATCTTGTATTACAGTTTCTGTACCTCTTTGTATTTCTAACAATTGATTAAGCCTGCTGTTAAGAAAAAATATTTGCAGATTAAAACTCCACCGTGGCATGTCTTCATAAAAATCATTCAAATAGGGATTATGATCTACATCTTCAAATTGCGGGATCCATTTATAATGTTTACTCAATAACTCCGTCAATGTAGTTTTACCTGCGCCAATGTTTCCGGCGATAGCAATGTGTTTTGGTTTTTTGGTTTTGGCCATTCAACTTTTATTTAAAGAAATGGAAATGTACTTTTTTTTCATGAATGCGGGCGATAGAAAATTTTATCCTGTATAATTTACACCAATTGCCCTACGCACTTCGCCCAATGTCTTCTCGGCACTCTCTGAAGCTTTTTCTGCGCCATCTTTGATTACACGAATCAGATAAGATTCATCATTGGCAATATCTTTAATTTTCTGCCGGATGGGAGCTACAAACTGTACCATATCCTCAGCCAGTTGTTCCTTCATTTCGCCATAGCGTATTGCTGCATTATTAAATTTTTCGTTGTAGGCTATTACCGCATTCGGCGCACTTACCAGATTCATTAATTGAAATAAATTTTCAATATAATCGGGCTTTATTGAGTTGGGCTCGGTAGGACCTGAATCAGTTTTAGCCTTTTTTATTTTTTTTCTAATTGCTTCATCCTCGTCGGTTAGAAAAATAGTAGCAGATTCATTGGTGCTTTTACTCATTTTCCCCTCACCATTTAATCCTGGCACTTTTATAAGTTCTTTATTAAAATTAAATGCGTATGGCGCCGGAAAAACCTCACCATACCTATGATTAAAGCGATTAGCGAAGGTTCTTGTCATTTCCAGATGCTGCTCCTGATCTTTGCCCACTGGCACATACAATGCCCGATGTATTAGTATATCTGTAGCCATGAGTACAGGATAGGTAAGCAGTCCAGCATTTATATTATCAGGGTGCTGCCTTGCTTTTTCTTTAAACGTAACCGTCTTTTCCAACTCCCCTTTATAGCTCATCATATTGAGGTAAAGGTAAAGTTCGCCCGTCTGGCGCAATTGGCTCTGACAATAGAGTGATACCTTTTGCGGATCGAGGCCACACGCAAGATAAATCGCCAGAACTCCAAATACATTTTTTTTAAGCTCTGCAGTATCAGGATGTGTAGTAAGGGAATGAAGGTCGGCCACCATAAAGTAGCAATTGTATTCGTCCTGCATCTTAATATAATTGGCAAGCGCACCAAAATAATTACCCAAATGCAAGTCGCCAGTAGGCCGGATACCACTTAATACAACTTTTTTATTTTTTTCCATCGGCGCGAAGATAAAATACTTTCATTTGTTCTAAAGCCAGATTTTATTCAAACTACCAGAAACAGAAAATGAAGCAAGGCCAGCCGGCAAACCGGAAAAAGGCATACCCCTTTCCACCAATATCCCAAAAAGGATGAACGGGAATCAACGGTGACGGAAAAGATCAATAAAAAAAGTAAAGCCACTATATTTGCCTCATGGTAATAAATGATGAACTTTTAGATAAGCTGGCCAATCTTTCCAGGCTAGAATTTAACCCAGATGAGAAATTAATGCTGAAAGATGAGTTGGAAAAAATGATTGGGTTCTTTGATAAATTGAATGAATTAGATACTGAAAATGTAGCACCATTATTATTTATGAACGATAATTCAAATTTTTCGAGACAGGATATGGTAAAAAATGAATTGCCTCTAAAGGAAGTATTTGAAAATGCCGTAGTTCATGATAACGGCTTTTTTAAAGTTCCTAAAGTAATTTCCAAATAGATTTATTTATAAAAAAACAATAATGAATTCAGTACTTCATTTAGAAGACATCAAAAAAAGTTACTATTTGGGCAGGCAAGAGCTAAAGGTGCTAAAAGGTATTTCATTAGAAATATTCAGGAATGAATATGTTGCTTTGATGGGGCCAAGCGGAAGTGGCAAATCTACACTGATGAACATTCTGGGGTGCCTTGACTCCCCTACTGGCGGTAAATATATTTTGAATGGTGAGGATGTAAGCAAAATGGCTGATGATGATCTTGCAGAAGTAAGAAATAAAGAAATTGGTTTTGTATTTCAGCAATTCAATCTGCTACCGCGGCTTACCGCAGCAGAAAATGTAGCATTGCCATTAATTTACAAGGGCACTCCTAAAAAGTTAAGAATGGAGCTTGCGCTTGAAATGCTGGATAGAGTGGGCTTGGCAGACCGCAGCCACCATAAACCAAATGAATTATCTGGAGGGCAAAACCAAAGGGTAGCTATCGCGCGTGCCCTCGTAAACAACCCTTCCATCATATTGGCAGATGAGCCTACCGGTAATCTGGACTCGAAAACATCTGTAGAGATAATGAATATATTTGATAAAATACAGAGTGACGGCAATACAGTAATACTGGTAACGCATGAGGAGGATATTGCTAATTATGCACATAGGATAATCAGGCTTCGCGATGGCGTAATTGAAAGCGATCATAATAAAAAAATAGCGGTGACCTCTTGAGTTGCAAAAAGCAAATTTCAATTTCAATATCTCTCTGTTTTTTGACAACCCATTTTCTCACAAAAAAAGCTGCAACATGGCAATGAAAATTTATACAAAGACCGGTGACGAAGGGAAAACAAGCCTCATAGGAGGCACAAGGGTTTTTAAAAGCGATTTAAGAATTGAAGCCTACGGTACTATTGATGAATTAAATTCCTATCTCGGTGTGGTAGCTTCACAATATGAAGATGAAGCAACCAACACTTTCATTAAAGAAATCCAGGATAGGTTATTTACCATTGGTTCGGAACTGGCCTGCGACCCTGAGAAGAAAATTAAAATGGCACTTCCTGATTTACACAATGCTGATATTGAAGCCTTAGAAAAACAAATTGATGAAATGGACAGCGCACTGCCTGTAATGAAACATTTCATTTTACCGGGTGGCTCACAAGTAGTTTCTTTCATACATGTAGCACGTTGCGTATGCAGGCGTGCTGAAAGGAATTGTATAGAACTGCAACAACATAGCTCAGTAGATCCGTTAATTATTAAATATCTAAATCGCCTGAGCGATTACTTATTTGTACTGGCTAGATTTAAAGCCATGCAAAATAAAGAGGAAGAAATAATCTGGCTTCCGAGAATTCAAAAATAAAATTTTAAGAGCAACTTGATTTTGTATTAGGCGCATTTCAAACTGTCGCACTGCTGTATCATGTGGGCAGTAAGGGCACCGCGCCACAACGCTCCGGCCCAATTGGTGTCACCACCAACCAGCAATAATTTGAAAGGCGCCCCTTGCAGCTTAATAAAATTTAATCGCTACCATCTGATGTGTTTTATTTTTTACCCATGATGGTCCATTTCCTAATATGCTTTTGGCCTGATCCTCACACAAGTGGCAGGAGGAATAGGCAATATGAACATTCCGTGGTTTCCCTGTAGTATCAATTTCAAAAGATAAAATCACCACACCTTTCTGGCGAATATCCTTTTCTATAACAGGGGTCAATTTCATTTTCAAGTAATCATCAAATTCACTGTTTCCAGATAGGATTTGCTGCCCATCAATTTTATCATTCGCCTCAGCCAGCAATCTTTTTACCTCGGACGACTTCTCCTTTGCAAGTATTGCAGGCGAAGGGTTATTATTTTCTGCAGGCGATTCAGAATTAATATTCTCATAAGATTTTGACTTGCTTTGCAAATAGCCAATAGAGTCGCTATATATTTGATCAGCCCCCACTTTCTTAGGAGCAGCCATTAATTTTTTATTTAAAGAGATTTCATTCATATCATTCTTCTCTTTCTGCATAGAAGCCATTGCGATAGAAGTTTCAGCCTTACCGGCCAATTTTGTATCAGCTTCCTCTTTGATTGTCCTGCCTTCGGCAATTATCTTTTTCCTACTCTCATTTATTGCAATATTTTTTTCTTCATTTTCATTCCTATTATTTGCTGGCTCCTTTTGATTTTTATCCTGAATTTTTGAAGTATTCTGTTCAATGCCAGCAAGATCGCCAGAGAGTGAATCAGATTTTATAGATAAAGCAGCACTATCCGATGCCTTCATACTTCTCATTTCGCTGCTTACTACTTTTCCACTATTATGGGTTGAGCTAATCATATAAAATATCAATGATCCGCCAGCTACCAATACCAACAAAGCAGCTATGCGCAACCACCCGCTATTTGCATTAATTATAAAGCCTTTTCTTCTTTTATAAGTCTTGGTTTTGATCTTTCTATTCAACTCTGCTATATCTCTTGTAGCATTGGTAGTAAACTGGAAGCCTTCCAAAGCATCTGCCAGAAAAGGGTCTTCCAAAGAAAGTCTTTCTATTTCATGCATTTCTGTAGAGGTCATTTTGCCTGAATGATATCGCTCGAAATCACTTGAAGAATATGTTTTTCTTTCTATCATTTGTTAATGTTCAACTTTTGCCCTTCTTCCATACATAGTTTTAAATTACGCCTCCCATTCTGAATGAAACTTCTCACTTTATTGGTATCCAGTTTTTTTATTTCAGCTATTTCCTTGTAGCATTTTTCTTTGAGATAAAAAAGCTCCACTACTTCTCTCTGATTTTCTTGTAAGCGCTCCATACATTCTTCCATAAGGGTAAATTGCCATTCCTTTTCAATAGCATCATTATGATGATTATTTTCTGCTAAATGCATAATGTTTTCATCAAGGCTTACTACTACCCCTTTTATTTTGCGCAGTTTCATCAGGCAGTGGTTTTTGGCTAATTGATATAGCCAGCTTTTAAAATTCTGTACTTCATACTTTTTAAGCTTGGTCACCAGTTCTTCAAAAATATGGATCACACCATCTTGCGCCTGCTCGGCATTTTTAAAATATTTAAGGCATACGCCATATACTAAATCCATATAGCGATTATAAAGTGATCCTAATATAGCCATATCGCCCGCTGCCCTGTATTTATTTACAAGATATTCATCACTTTCACTTCCGGGTATATTTTTTATAAATGCCAAATGAAATAATTAAAATAATTTTTATGCATTTCCTCAAAACAACGCATCCATAATAAAGCAAACAGGGGAATTGCAAAACAAAAATATCATTTACAATGTTATAAAAACAAAAAGACTGAATTGAATCTACTCTTCCAGTTAAATACCACTCAAAGGTTGTTTAGCTAAATTAAGTATAAGCAATTCGTGCTTCTGTTATTTATGATATGCTAAAATAGATACCCAACATTTTGCCTCCTGAATTTTATAATTTTCAAAAATAGAAAAATGAAAAAAATCATCTTATCTCTGGCAATTCTCTCAGCCATCATTGCCCTTTCATTCCGATTTCAAGAAAAAAAGATTGATGGATATATCCATGATGAGCATGGGAATGCAGTACAAGCCCAAGTAGTTGGAGGCAAAAACTCAGTAATAGCCGATATCAATGGGCAATATGAAATAAAAGTAGCTGCAACCCAAAAGGTGCTTATTTTCTCAGCATCAGGATATGTAACTCAAAAAATCGAGATTAAAAACCGAACCAATATCAATGTTATTCTGATAAGCGGCATTGCTGCATCAGACTCTTCGATCTACAGTAGTATCAATGATCCTGAGCCTGAATCAATCAGCTTTGATAAACTATCTAACCCCAACCTGATGGAAACATCAAAGAGGATAAAGAGCACTAATGACATGGCATCAATGGGCCTCATGCAGCATGAAGAATATAATACAGAAGAATACAGTAACATAGCAGAAAATGGATTTAAAAGAGCTACAGATGAGCCCGTTTCTACATTTTCCATTGATGTGGATGCCGCTTCCTACAGCAATGTAAGGCGCTATCTTAACAATAATCAATTGCCTCCCGCAGGCGCAGTAAGAACAGAAGAAATGATTAATTACTTCACCTATCAATACCCTCAGCCATCTGGCAACGACCCATTTAGCATCAATACAGAAATAAGTGAATGCCCCTGGAACAAAGACAACAAAATAGTGTTGATAGGATTGCAAGGAAAAAAGATCGCAACAGAAAACTTACCTGCTTCTAATTTGGTTTTTCTTATAGATGTATCAGGCTCTATGCTCGACGAAAATAAATTGCCTTTAGTGCAGGCTTCTCTAAAAATGCTTACTGATCAACTTAGAGAAAAGGACCGGATTTCAATAGTAGTGTATGCCGGCAATGCCGGGCTGGTACTGCCTTCTACAAGTGGTAGCGAAAAAATGAAGATTAAAAATGCCATTAGCCGATTGGAAGCAGGCGGCTCTACTGCAGGCGGCGAAGGAGTAATGCTAGCCTATAAAACAGCACAAGAAAATTTTATGAAAGGCGGCAATAACCGAATTATTTTATGTACTGACGGCGATTTTAATGTAGGCGCCTCAAGCGATGATGCAATGGTGCGCCTCGTAGAAAAAGAACGTAATAAAGGCATTTTCTTAACCGTGCTTGGCTATGGTATGGGAAATTATAAAGATTCAAAAATGCAGCAGCTAGCAGATAAGGGCAATGGCAACCATGCATACATAGATGGCATTAATGAAGCCAAAAAAGTATTGGTAAATGAATTTGGTGGCACCTTGTTTACAATTGCAAAAGATGTAAAACTTCAGGTGGAATTTAATCCTGCCTTAGTGGAAGGTTATCGTCTGATTGGGTATGAAAACAGGTTGCTCAACAAGGAGGATTTTAATGACGATAAAAAAGATGCCGGCGAATTAGGTAGCGGCCATACTGTTACCGCATTGTATGAAATAATTCCTGCCGGAGTACACTCACCATTTCTAAAAAATACCGACCCATTAAAATATCAAAACAATAAAAACTTCAATTATACTGCATCTAAAAGCGAAATACTCACAGTGAAATTTAGGTATAAACATCCGGACCAAAATGAGAGCAAACTGATAGTACACCCCTTAAAAAATGATGAAATAGAAATAAATAAAGCATCAGCCAATTTTAGGTTTGCTACCTCAGTAGCCTCATTTGCCATGCTGCTACGCGATAGTGAATACAAAGGCAATCTCAATTTTGAAAAAGTGCTACACCTTGCCACTAATTCGTTAGGTACCGATGCAGAAGGCTATAGAAAAGAATTTATCTATCTGGTAGAGAAGGCTAAACGCCTGCAAAAGGAAACTGCTAAAAATTAAGGTTTATGCCCGGTGAAAATATTTCCCGGGCTTTTTTTTTAAAATTTTAAAAATAAAAACTATTCAGTTGCTTGCCAGAAAGAAAATATCTTTGAAAGAAAAAAAATGACTCCCTATTTAAAAGAACTTTTCTCCGGCCAAAAAAATAGTCATCATAATTTTTTCCTTTTAGCGGGTCCATGTGTGATAGAGGGTGAAGAATTAGTATTTGAGGTAGCAGAGAAATTAACTACTATATGCCAGCGATTGGAAATACCTTTAATACTAAAATCTTCCTATCGAAAAGCTAACCGCACAAGCGGCACTTCATTTACAGGCTTGGGCGATGAGAAGGCATTGATGATTCTTGAAAAAGCGGGCAAACATTTTAAAGTACCCACCGTAACAGACATACACGCCCATGAGGAAGCCGCAATGGCAGCAGCTTATGCAAGTGTACTGCAGATTCCGGCCTTCCTTTGCAGGCAGACCGACCTGCTGATAGCAGCCGCAAAAACAGGTAAAATAATCAATGTAAAAAAGGGCCAGTTTTTAAGTGGCGCTTCTATGAAGTTTGCTGTAGATAAAATAAAAAATGAAGGAAACGAAAAAGTAATGCTCACAGAGCGAGGCAATTCATTTGGCTATACCGATTTAGTAGTGGACTATAGGAATATTCCTGAAATGCAACAAAACAATGTACCAGTAATAATGGATTGCACCCACAGTCTGCAACAGCCCAATCAATCATCGGGCATTACCGGTGGCAATCCGGAAATGATAGAAACGATTGCCAAAGCGGCCATAGCCGTAGGCGCTGACGGGCTTTTCATAGAAACACACCCCAACCCTGCCGTAGCAAAAAGTGATGGAGCAAATATGCTCCGCCTGGACCTAATTGAAGGGCTGCTGGAAAAGTTAGTTAAAATTCGTAGCGTAGTGAATAACTATAATCATTAAAAAATATTACCCACAAAATTTTTTCTTTCTATTTAATCTTAAATCTAAAACCACCATAAATCATTCGCCCACTAAGAGGCCCCCATATCAATGAAGCATCAAAATATTGGCTGAATGGCTTATCGGCAGCGATGATTGCATTTTTCTGTAAGTAACCTAAAAGGTTTTCGCCACCTACATATAAATCCAGTTGCTTCAACTTTCCTAAGGTTTTACTTACCTGAGCATTCATGGTAACATAAGCAGGCGACCTTTCAGAAAATTGATATTCCACAGGATTAGAAAGTGTAGATGGAATTCTTTTAGAACCAGTAAAATTCAATGTATAATCGAATTTCCAGGTTTTGATAGCATACCCTATATTTACAAAAGCACGATCCCGTGCAGAAAGCGGTTTTTCTAATAATTTATTTTCATAAGTTGTTTTTACATCAAAAAGGCGATACGCCAATCGTACATCCAATGCCTTTAATGGTATGAAATTTAATTCTGCCTGAAAGCTATTGGAGAAAGATTTTCCCACAAGATTATAAAACTTTATAGCACGAGCATTTTCGATATCAGCCACTACCTGACTTTGAAAGTCATTTCTGTAAAAATCTACACTTAACATTGCTTCACGATTGAATAATTTCATTTTCTGATCAATACTAATGCCCTTATTCCAGGCTATTTCAGCATTAAGCCCATAAGCTTTGCTACTACTGCCACCTGCAATTATTACATCTCGGCTACTTACTAAAGCGCTCATATTTTCTGAAAAAATATTAGCAGTGCGCTGCCCACGCCCGGCGCTAAACCGGATGGTAGTTCCCTTTACGGGCTCGTACCTTATATTAATGCGTGGAGTAGCAAACCAACCATAAATATTATTATGATCGGCACGCAAGCCTGCCACCATATTTAAATTTTCGCTAAGTGTGTAAGTGTATTCAAAGAAAGCGCCAGGTACTACTTCAGTTCTTTTATAAATTATATTTTTGAAATTCTCATTATAAGTATCAGATACAACACTTATGCCTGTACGAAATTTGTGAGCAGAATTTCCAATTATACTTTGGTAAATCAAGTTAGAATAAAAATTTTGTTGCGATGCATTATAGATGTTTAGGCCAAAATAGGAATGCTGATTAAAATCAAATGCCGACAATTGCACTCCAATGCTCTTATATCTTTTTTCAGGAAATACATATCCCACCTTTGCGAAACCCTCATACCTGCTCGTTTTTATATTTACACCGTAACTTGATGAAGAGAACTTCATGGATTTATTAAAATTATTTTCGCCTCCGGTTTCGTCGTCCATTAGCGCTTTCACACCAAACTGAACCATCACCCCTTTTTGATTCTGATAATTCCATCGGTTGATAACACTCAATAAATTACCTGTAGGCTGATCCCGAAATCCATCTTTGTTTTCATCACTTATTTTCATCAAAAAATTATCATGGAATAATAAACCGGTAGCCCACTTAGTGCCAATTTTTTGAGCAAAATTTACATTCACATCAGTTTTACCTATTTCATTTACATACCCATTCAGGTAAAGGTGCTCACTATTTTGAGGCTTTTTTAATTCAACATTGATCTGGCCGGCAATAGATTCAAACCCATTTACAACCGATCCTGTTCCCTTACTCAATTCAATACTTTCTATCCAAGGGCCTGCAATACTATTTAAACCCAATGGGGTAGCTAATCCACGAGGGCCTGGTAAATTTTCAACTGTTAGTTGTGTATAAATACCTGCGAGGCCCAATAGTTGTATTTGTTTAGAACCGGTTACGGCATCGCTATAACTTACATCTACACTGGGATTGGTTTCAAA
>JAFDXH010000191.1 GCA_018268075.1 Bacteroidota bacterium
TACCAAGGTGGCAATGACGGCAACATGATGAGATGAGAAGGCAAGGAGGGATTGCTTCGTTCCTCGCAATGACGAAAATAGGGGCAATGACGGTTATGGAGGTGGCAATAACGAAAACAGGGTGGGATGACGAGGCAAGGTGGGATTGCTTCGTACCTCGCAATGACGATACCAAGGTGGCAATGACGAAATCAAGGGGAAATGGTGGCTACGTTTTTAATAATCTGGCAGGCGTAGCGAATTTGTTTTTTGGTGATGGTAAGTGGTGGCGCAATGCGCAAGCAATTATCTGCAAATAAAAACCAGTCTGTAAACAATCCTTCTGCCATCAAGGCATCAATAATTTTTTTATTTTCATCAAACGATTGAAAACTTAGCGCCATCATTAAACCCTTGCTGCGAATAGTAATAGGAAGCCCCCGAAGGCAACGCCTGAATAGCTTTTCTTTTTCAAAAACTTTATCCACCAGTTTTTTATTCAATAAATATTTCATAGCCGCCTCACCTGCTGCGCAACACACCGGATGGCCGCCAAAAGTATTGATATGGCCCAGCACCGGATTGTGCATAAAGGCATCCATTATTTTTTTATCGGCAATAAAACAACCTAAGGGCATACCGCCACCAAGCGCTTTACCAAGCAATAAGATATCGGGTACAATACCATATTGCTCAAATGCCCAGAGGGTACCATTGCGGCCAAAGCCACATTGGATTTCATCGAGGACTAACAGTGTGCCGGTTTCGGTACATCTATTTCTCAGCGCTTGCATCCACTGTACATCAGGCACTATTACACCCGCCTCGGCCTGTACTGACTCGGCTATTACGCATGCCACTTCATTAGTGATGGCATTGAGCGAATCGAAAGAATTATAATCGAGATGCAATACATCGGGCAGCAACGGCCTGAAAGCATTGCGCCACCTTTCATCGCCGAGAATGCTTAGCGATCCTTGCGTACTGCCATGATAAGAGTTTTTGAATGCGGCAATACGGCTGCGACCTGTAAATCTTTTTGCTAGCTTCATAGCGCCTTCGGTAGCTTCGGTACCCGATGCTGTAAAAAATACTGCATTTAATGATGCGGGAAGATGGTCGGTGAGCAGCTTAGCATAGCGGGTTTGAGGGCTAAGCACTAACTCACCATTTACCATTACGTGTAGGTATTTTTCGGCCTGCTTCTTTATGGCACTGATTACTTTTTTATTTCCGTGGCCAATATTGGCTACACTTATACCACCTATTAGATCTAGATATTGCCTACCCTCAGCATCCATTAAATAATTGCCATGGGCATGCACTATTTCTATGGCAAGTGGCGCGGGCGACGTTTGCCCTATATGATTAAAAAATAAATAACGGTTGTTCATCTATAGGTTTATTATTTCACTGCCACAGTGGTGCTTTTTTCTTCGAGCACGCGCCGGTAGAGGTTTTCGTACTGAGGTACTATATTATCAATATCAAACTTCTGAGCCTGAGCCAGGGCATTTTTCTTTAAATTTTCGAACAGGACAGGATCAGAAAAAATTTTCAGTGTATGGTTTGCCATACTCTGTACATCACCCACCTTGCTGGTAAAGCCGGTAACGCCATCAATATTTATTTCGGGCAATCCGCCGGCATTGGTAGAGATTACAGGCACTTCGGCCGCCATTGCTTCCAGGGCTACAAGGCCGAAGCTTTCATATTCGCTGGGTAAAATAAAAAGGTCAGATACTGCAAGAATATCTTCCATTTCTTCTTGCCTGCCCAGAAATCGAATGTCTTTGCAGGCATCACTTTCGCGGCACATGGCTTCTACAGTGGATCTTTCAGGGCCATCACCTACCAGCAATAATTTAGAAGGCACTTTTGCATTGACGATTTCAAAAATCCGCATCACATCATCTACTCGCTTTACCTTTCTAAAATTAGAAGCATGCAATAGAATCCGTTCACCATTAGGGGCTATTACCTGCCGGAAAGGAGTGAGTGCTTTTTTATTAAATCTTTTAGCATCTACAAAATTGTAAATGACTTCAATTTCTCTTTCAATTTTAAAATTTTTATAAGTTTCATCTCTCAAATTTTTTGAAACTGCTGTAAGGGCAGCGCTTTCATTCATAGAGAAAGTAACTACGGGCGAGTAGGTTTTATCTCTACCCACGAGGGTGATGTCGGTACCATGCAGGGTGGTGATTACCGGAATTTCTATGCCTTGTTTTAATAAAATCTGCCGAGCCATATATGCAGCCGATGCATGCGGGATAGCATAGTGTACATGCAAGATATCCAGATTGTTATTGAGTATCACATCCACCATGGTGCTGGCCAGCGCTGTTTCGTAGGGTGGGTAATCAAAAAGTGGGTAGGTAGGCACCCTTACCTCGTGATAGAAAATATTGGTATGAAAACCACCGAGCCTCACTGGTTGTTGGTAGGTTATAAAATGTATGTTGTGCCCCTTTTCAGAAAGTGCTTTACCAAGTTCTGTAGCTAATACACCGCTACCGCCAAAGGTGGGATAGCAAACGATTCCTATATTCATTTTCACTATTTATAAATAAAATAAATATTGTTTTTTTCTTTAAGCTCTTGCTTGTTTTGTTATGGGGTGCAATTTACAATAGTATTTTTTCTTTGGGGAAAGACAAGTTGATGGGGAATTGCTTCGTGCCTCGCAATGACGAGACAAGGGCAATAACGAAGACTGGGACAATGACGAAAACAGGATGAGATTGCTTCGTGCCTCGCAATGACGGTGATGGTGTGGGTTGCGGTTGGCTGAGTTGGGTTGTGGTGCGGCTCAAGTGTGGCGAGCAATCACCGGGTATCGTCATTGCGAGCAAAAGGGAAGGCACTGGGCAGGGTGGGTACTTTATTTGCGAAGCAATCCCATCGGGTGAGGTTTGGGATTGCTTCGTGCCTCGCAATGATGGTGGCTGGGGTGGCAATGACGAAAACAGGGGCAATGACGAAGACTGGGACAATGACGAAAACAGGGTGGGATTGCTTCGTTCCTCGCAATGACGATACCAAGGTGGCAATGACGGTGGCTGGGGTGGCAATGACGGTGCAGGGTTGGGTAGTGATGCAGCTTACGGGTGGCGAGCACTCACCCGGATAACGTCATTGCGAGCAAAAGGGAAGGCACTGTGCAGGGTGGGTACTTTATTTGCGAAGCAATCCCATCGGGTGAGGTTTGAGATTGCTTCGGGCCTCGCAATGACGGTGACAGAGTGGGTTGAGTTTGGCTAAGTTGGTTTGTAGGGCAGCATTTGAGATTGCTTCGTGCCTCGCAATGGCGGTACCAAGGTAGCAATGACGGTTATTGAAGTGGCAATGACGAAAACAAGGTGAGATTGCTTCGTGCCTCGCAATGACGAGGACTGAGAAGGACTGCTTCGTGCCTCGCAATAACGGAGATGGCGTAAGCCACTGCAGACCACTTGCACGCCGGCAAAGTAGAAGATGTAATACAAGTAAGTATTATTTTTGCCGAAATAATTTTCAATTTTCATACTTTATAACCTGAAAAAATAGCTTGATCTTTTTGATTTCATCTGCATTGACCTGCCTTATGCCAAGATAAAGTAGTGGGAGCATTTTCAGGGGAATGATTGGGCGTGCTGTTTTCATTTTTTTCATGGAAATAAAGATTCTTTTTTAATAAATATTTATGGAACATCTGTTTACTGCTGATAGTATTGTTAGTTTTTTTGTACTTGTACTTCTGGAGCTTATATTAGGAGTAGATAATGTAATATTTGTAAGTATTATCATTAACAGGCTGCCAGCCGAAATGCATAAGAAAGCCCGGCTGTTCTGGGTAATATTTGGCTCAATCATACGCAGTCTGCTACTATTGGCTCTTGGCTGGTTATTGGCGCAGAAGGGGAAACCACTATTCACTGTCTTCGACAAGGGTTTTGATCTTGCCAGTTTGGTAATGCTGGCAGGCGGGTTATTTCTAATTTATAAATCGGTGCATGAGATTCATCAAAAACTTGAGGGTGTGGATCCTCAATCGGGGCCAAAGAATGTAAAATCATTTTCATTTTCACAGGCAATGATTCAGATAGTGCTGGTGGATATGGTTTTTTCATTCGACAGCATTATTACCGCAGGTGGCACTGCAAAGCATGTAGAAATAATGATAGTGGCGGTGATTATTGCCATGATACTCATGTTTGTTTTCAGTCCGGCCATTGCGGGTTTCATACAGAAACACCCTACTTTTAAAATGCTTGCTCTTTCCTTTCTTGTGATGATAGGGCTAAGCCTGGTGATAGAAGGATGGAATTCGGAAAAAGCAGAAGAGCTGCATTTGAAAAATTATATTTACTTTGGAATGGCATTTTCCTTTATTGTGGAAATATTGAATATGATAATGCACAAAAATTCAATAAAAAGAGTGGTTCGTTTAGATGAACCATCCTATCCGGCAGAAAAAGAAAATTATGGGGATGAGGCGAAATAAAACTGCTGATAAATTTTAATTTACCAAAACAATGCTGCAAAAGGTATTCTTAATTTTATTGTTTTTTCTGAAAGGTGTTCAGGATTTTCAGCATTTGATTTAGGTGAAAATTATAAATAAATTAATCATTGAAGAAGATATTATTTTCAGAAAAAAGAAAGGCAAACTGCTACTTCATACTCAGCAGAGCAGCGCTGAACCATCCTGACGGATCTGACTTTTTCTTTTCAAACTTTGTAAAAGAATATTTGCCCAACACATGAATTTTATCTCTAAAGACTTTGACCTTTTCGGTAAAAAAATAAATTTAGCCACCATTATCTGGTTTCTGCTAGCTTTTATAGCGGCCTTGCTGGAGGTATTGAGAAATGCGATTAATAACTACCACATTTTTGAAGGAGTATTCTGGCATACCCTACATAAGATGCCTTTGTATGCGGAATACCCCAAGGAATATTTTGACACGAATCTGTATGGTCCGCTCTTTAGTATCCTCATTGCGCCATTTGCCTTATTGCCAGACTGGGCAGGTGCTATTTTATGGGGATTGGCTAATGCGTGGATATTATGGTTTGCTATAAAAAAGCTTGATATTGCCCCCACTCAGCAACTCATTATTTTATGGATTGGCGCTATAGAACTGATGACCTCCATTCACAACCTGCAATTCAATGCTTGTGTAGCCGCATTATTGATACTCGCTTATATCTGCGTAGAAAAAGAAATGGATTTTTGGGCAACTCTTTTTATAGCGATTGGTTTTCTCTGTAAAATATATGGAATAGCAGGGCTGTTATTTTTTGTATTTTCAAAACATAAAGTAAAATTCGTAACTACCTTTATTTTCTGGTTAGTAATTTTATTCTTACTTCCGATGTTAATTTCTTCGCCACAATTTATTCTGGATTCTTATGGCGACTGGATTCATAAAATAATGAATAAGAACGACAGCAACATTTACCAATCTGTAACAGCCACCGGCGGCATGCAAGACATCTCCTTTATGGGGATGATTCGTAGGATATTCGATAAACCTATCATGGGCAATATAGGTATTATGGCTCCTGCTGCAGCACTTATCCTACTGCCTCTATTAAGGTTTAATCAATATAAATTCAAAGCATTTCAACTATCCTATCTGGCGATAGTTTTAATCTCTATTGTAATATTCAGTTCATCAGCCGAAAGCCCCACTTACATTATTGCCGTAGTAGGGATAGCTATCTGGTATGTGATGCATTATAAAGATGCCAAAGTATTGGCCAACATTGTATTAATTGCTACTTTTTTCTTTACCATTCTTTCTCCTACTGATTTGTTTCCGGCTTTTTTGAAAGACCATTTCGTAAGAAAATATGCACTGAAAGCTTTGCCTTCTACCATTGTATGGTTTTTACTTATAAAAGATGTGGCGTTTAAAAATTTCATACCAACAAAACTTATCCGACCATGACAAAAGTTGAAATTATAGTTCCTGTTCACAACGAAGAAAAAAACATTTCCTTGCTGGTTCAGGAAATTGAACACTGCTTCACCGCCGAAGAGCAGGAGTATAAAATTTGTTTTGTAGATGATGGAAGTACTGATCAATCATTAGAGGTATTAAAACGACTGACATCAGAAAATAAGAAGCTGAGTTACATTTCATTTTCCAGAAATTTTGGGAAAGACGCAGCACTAAAGGCAGGCATTGATAAAAGTGATGCCGACGTGGTAATCACTATGGATGCCGACCTGCAGCATCCGCCTGAGCTCATCAAACAAATGCTGCAATTATGGAAAGAAGGCAATCAGGTTGTATATGCCTATCGGGAAGAAGCAAACCAGCAGGCAGGATTTATACATCGTATGTCTTCAGCTATTTTTTATAAACTCATGAATAAGCTTTCGGACCTTAAATTAGAACAGGGCATTGCCGATTACAGGCTTATAGACAAATCTGTAGTGGACATAATAAGGCCCATGCAGGAGAATGATATTTTTTTACGAGGCCTTGTAAAATGGGTAGGGTTTCAGCAAATAGGAATACCCTATACGCCCGATGAAAGGTTGGAAGGCAAGTCGGCCTATTCTAAAAAGAAACTAATAAACCTTGCATTGCAGGGTATTACATCCTTCAGCACCCGCCCCCTTTATGCGGCTGCTTATCTTGGATTTACCTTTTCAGCATTATCGCTGTTGTACATTCCTTATGTTTTTATCAGTTTTCTCATGGGGCATCCGCACCGTGGCTGGGCTTCACTCATAGTAACGGTTGTTTTCTTTGGCGGGTTGCAGCTCACCATACTGGGTGTAATGGGATTGTATTTGGGAAAACTATTTATGCAATCCAAACAGAGGCCATTGTATATTATCAAAGAAGAAGCCTGATGGAGAAAATAATTTTCTTAAGTTTTGATGTAGAAGAGTTTGACCTGCCGCTGGAATATGGGCAAAAAATTTCTCTTGCAGAGCAATTAAAAATTGGTACCGATGGCCTGATGGAAGTAATGAATGTAATAGAAAAAACAAATATTAAGAGTACCTTTTTCACCACGGCCAACTTTGCCGACCATTTTCCGGCTATAATCAGTAAAATGGCCACAAGCCATGAGATAGCATCGCACACCTACTATCATTTACGCTTTGAAAATTCAGATTTAATAAAAAGCCGTGAGCGGCTTCAAGAAATTTCAGGCCAGAAGATTACAGGATTAAGAATGCCCCGTATGAAGCAGGTAAGTATGCAGGATGTAAAAGAAGCCGGGTACCTCTACGATTCTTCTATCAATCCTACATGGCTTCCGGGGCGATACAACAATTTTCATTTGCCCAGAACTGATTATAATCAGGAAGGTATCATTCGTGTGCCCGTATCTGTTACCCCCATCATACGCTTTCCGTTATTTTGGCTTAGTTTTAAAAACCTGCCTTACCAATTTTATTTATCGCTACTCAGGTGGGCCTTAAAAAAAGATGGATATGTATGCATCTATTTTCATCCATGGGAGTTTGTGCCATTAGATCAATATTCTATACCGGCATATACAAAGCGGCATTCCGGCAAGGTATTACAAGCGCGACTTGAAAGGCTGATAACCGACCTTAAAAATATTGCTACATTCAAAAGGATGGATGAATATATTTTAACCCCTACACAAATAACTGAAAAACACATTCTATAAAATATTATTTTAGTATTGAAAATACAGATTTGCTTATAAAAATTTATGATGCAATAGCGTGTAAATTGGCACGAATATTTTACCAAATTAGTTGCCCATACCTTAAGCCCGTACATCCTAATCATGATCGAAACATAATATGCAAGCCCTTGCCAGCAAATAGTTTGAGGCAGGGGTTCATTTTTTAAAATCAGGTAAAAATGTATTTTAATATAATTTTCACTTATTAAATAGATGCCTACTGATATTAATTTCGTTTCTAACATAACTTTGTGGTCGAAATGAGAAGAGTTTTAGCATTTATTGTACTACTATCCCACATGAATACCTCCATGCTGCTCCCTCAATGTGCCATACCGGATGTGTATGATTCCAACGGCAATCAAATAGATGATATCACCAGCATTGTAGAACTTATAAGGGTAGATCTGGGCTACGACCATCATGCTGATGATGAAAATGATGACTCAGGGCAGAGCTTTCATGTAGCCCGGTGCGAATTTGTAATTCAACCATTTTTTCAAGAGCCCAATCAAGATTTTAAAATAAAACCCATTGAACAATTTTTTGATCATAGTGATCAAAGAACCATTGCAGCCTCCTACGATATCATAGTACCGCCGCCCAAGGGTATAGCCACCTGCTAATTTTTTCGGAAATACATTCCCGAAAATTGTACCCATAAAGGTTTACTAATATTTTTTTAATTACTTGGTATGAAGAAGTACATTCTAACTGTGCTTTGTGTAATGTGCGCCAATGCGCTACTTGCACAAGACATGAAAAGTGCAGGAAAAGATACCCTCAGGCTATCGCTAAGCGATGCAGAAAATCTTTTCTTAAGCAACAACCTGGATTTAATTGCACAGAAATACAGCATAGATTCAGCAAAAGCAACAGTGATCACTGCGCGGCTATACGACAATCCTGAATTTTCAATTTCCAATGCATTTTACAATCCTTCCAATCATCGTTTTTTTGACCCTGAGACAAGTGCTCAGGTATCTCAATTAATAAAGCTCGCCGGAAAGAGAAAAAAATCAATTGACCTTGCAAAAGCAGGAATAGACATAGCCCAATTCCAGTTTTATGATTTGCTCAGAACGCTTAGGTATGTGCTAAGAAGTGATTTTTACAATATATATTATCAGGAACAATCTGCAAAATTGTACCAACTCGAAATCTCTTCTTTGCAAAAAATGGTACCCGTGTTTAGCGAGCAGGTAAGTAAAGGATATATGGCGCAAGTGGATTTGCTAAGAATACAATCGCAACTGTACACGCTGCAGGCAGAGTATGATAATCTGCAAACAAGCATTAATGATATACAGAGTGAACTAAAAGTACTCATAAGAGCCAACCCTTCGGCCTACTTCACACCAATAGTTTCATCCGCATTTGATAAAGGGACTCTCATAGCATCTACCGATTATCAATCGCTCATAGACTCCGCCATAGTCAATCGCCCAGATTTACAAATGCTCAATGCTAATATTGTTTACAGCAATTACAATCTGACTTTACAAAAAGCTTATGCCAAACCAGATATAACTCTGAATGCCAACTATGACAGACTGGGCGGATATGTAAAGGATTTTAACAGCATTGGTATTTCTATACCACTCCCCTTTTTCAACAGGAACCAGGGTAATATTAAGAATGCAGAAATACAACAGCAAGTAAATAAAACGCAGTATGAAAGCGGGATAGACAAAATAAAAAGCGAAGTGACGAATAATTACATCACTGCCCTACGAGCAGAAAAACTCTTGCAGGGTTTTGATCCCACATTTGAAGAAAGCATGAAAAACCTTATCGGACAAGTGGCCATAAATTTTCAAAAGAAGAATCTGACTATGCTGGAATTTTTAGATTATTATGATTCATATAAGCAAAATGTGCTTCAAATAAATCAGCTCCGGTTTAATAAAATGAATGCCTTGGAGCAATTAAATCTTTCCATTGGCAAAATAATTTTTTAATCATTTTAATTGAGATAAAATGTTCAAAATAAATTTTCTATTAGTAATGCTGGGCGGTGCCCTTTTATATTCAGGATGCAAAGCAAATGATGATGCACCTGACCCCAAACAACCTTTTGTAATTGCAGACTCCTTATTAAAAACATTGAAGATAGACAGTGTGCAGGTATGTAATGTAGTAAATGATTTAACCCTTACGGGCAAAGTTGGGTTTAATGAAGATAAGGTAGCGAGGATTTTTCCGATGGTAAGCGGAAACATTACCGGCATTACCACACAGCTTGGCGACCATGTAGATAAAGGCCAGAAACTGGGTGTAATAAGAAGCGGAGAAATGGCTGGCTATGGCAATGATATGGTGACTGCTAAAACCAATTTGCTGATAGCTCAAAAAAACTTAGATGCGGCAGAAGATATGTATAAAGGAGGCTTGATTTCTCAAAAAGACCTGATAACCACCCAGGAGATGCGCAAGCAGGCTCAATCACAACTAACCCGCGCAGGCGAAGTGCTTCAAATAAATGGCGGAAAAACCAATGGCGAATTTGTAGTAAGAGCGCCCATCAGTGGTTTTGTAGTAGAAAAACAAATTAATAATGATATGTCTATCAGGCCGGATAATACCAATGATTTATTTACCATTTCTGATTTGAAAGAAGTATGGGTTATGGCCAATGTGTATGAATCCAATATTGCATCGGTGCATACCGGTGATGCAGTAGAGGTAACTACCCTCTCCTATCCGGGAAGAATATTCCATGGCAAAGTAGATAAAATATTAAATGTACTAGACCCGACAAATAAAGTAATGAAAGTAAGAATAGTATTGCCCAATGCTGACTATGCCTTAAAGCCCGAAATGTTTGCCAGCGTGCGAATCATTAACAACACGAGCAGGCAATCCTTGTGTGTACCATCCAGCGCAGTCATTTTTGAAAACAGTCAATATTTTGTATTGGTATATCACGATCAAAAAAATGTAACGATAATGCCAGTGCAAGTAATCAGTACCAATGGAAACCAGACCTATATCTCCGGAAATGTAGGTGCAGGGCAAAAAGTAATTGCATCCAACACAGTTCTTATTTACAGTGCTTTGAATTCTTAAAACAACACCCATGTTAAAACTATTGAGATCTATTATAGCTTTCTCCTTAAAGCGTAAATATTTTATCCTTTTTGCCACACTTGTATTGCTAATAGGCGGCATCATTACTTTTAGAAATATGCCCATTGAGGCATTTCCTGATGTGACCAATACAGAGATTACCATCATTACCCAATGGCCAGGAAGAAGCGCAGAGGAGGTAGAAAAATTCATCACCATTCCTATTGAAATTTCGCTTAACCCTGTACAAAAGAAAACCAGCCTTCGATCTACTAGTGTATTTGGATTGTCTTATGTAAAATTAATTTTTGAAGACAATGTAACTGATGAAGAAGCAAGAATGCAGGTGAATAATTTATTGGCCAATGCAGATCTTCCAGCTTCCATAATGCCCTCTGTACAACCACCCACTGGGCCTACCGGTGAAATATACCGCTATTCATTAAGAAGCAGCGTGCGCAATCCGCGAGAGCTAAAGACTTTGCAGGATTGGGTGATAGACCGGCAATTAAGATCGGTACCAGGCGTAGCAGATGTAGTGAGTTTTGGGGGCGAAACCAAGGCTTACGAAATACAAGTGGACCCTGCCAAGTTAAGCTCTCTCGGCATTACTTCTTTAGATGTTTTTAATGCAGTTACCAAAAGCAATATCAATATAGGTGGAGATATTATCAACAAAAATAACCAGGCCTATGTAGTACGAGGTATTGGTTTGCTCAATGATATTAATGAAATCAAAAACATTATTGTAGAAAATGTAAATGGTGTACCAGTATTAATAAAAGATATAGCTGATGTAAAAATATCAAACCTACCTCGCCTAGGCCATGTAGGGCGCACAGATGCTACAGTAAGCTCCACAGGAAAGCGCACTATCACTAATGAAGATGATGTAGTAGAAGCCATAGTGCTAATGCGCAAAGGCGCTAATCCAAGCGATGTAATATCTGCACTAAAAGACCGCGTGGATAAAATCAATTCTAAAATTTTGCCTGCAGATACTAAAATGGTACCTTATTACAATCGTGAAGACCTGATTAGCTACGCCACAGGAACTGTATTGCATAATCTTGTAGAAGGCATTCTCTTAGTTACGTTAATTGTATCACTATTCATGTTTAACTGGCGCACTACGCTTATTGTATCTATTGTGATTCCATTATCTCTACTGTTTGCTTTTATCTGCTTGCGCTTAATGAATATGAGCGCCAACTTGCTTTCATTAGGCGCCATAGATTTTGGAATAATAATAGATGGATCGGTAGTAATGGTGGAAGGCATTTTTGTAATACTTGATAAAAAAGCTATAGATATCGGCATGTCGCGGTTCAACAAACTAGCCAAACTAGGCATGATAAAAATGAGTGGAGCAGAATTGGGCAAAGCCATTTTCTTTGCCAAATTAATCATCATAGCTGCACTGGTACCCATATTTTCATTTCAGAAAGTAGAAGGCAAGTTATTCTCACCGCTGGGATATACACTCGGTTTTGCTTTGCTTGGTGGCCTTTTGCTCACGCTTACGCTTGTACCGGTGCTGATCAGCATGCTGCTGCGCAAAAATGTAAAAGAGAAACACAACCCAATAGTACACTTCCTAAACCACTTTATGCTGAAGGGATTTGACTTCAGTGTAAAGCATAAAAAGTTTGCTATGATTTCTTCTGTGGTGATTATGATCGTGGGCTTATATTCATTTAAGTTTTTAGGATCAGAGTTTCTACCTGAGCTAGATGAAGGATCCATCTGGCTTCGGGTGCAATTGCCCTACAGTGTTTCTTTAGATAAATCCATTGAGGTAGCAAAGCAGGTACGCGAAAAAATGATTGTATTTCCACAGGTAAAAAACATTGTATCGCAAACGGGGCGGCCGGATGATGGCACAGATGTAACCGGGTTTTATAATAATGAGTTTGATGTGATTCTGTACCCTGAAAAATCATGGAAACCGCGCATTACTAAAGAAGAGCTGATTGCCAAAATGAATAAATCATTGTCAGTGATTCCTGGGGCAGAGCTTAATTTTTCGCAACCTATATCTGATAATATTGAAGAAGCTGTGTCGGGAGTAAAGGGGTCTATAGTGGTAAAAATATTTGGCGATTCGCTGAATTATATGGAAGGCAAATCGCAGCAAGTAATGGATGTGTTATCCAAAGTAAAAGGCATTACTGATTTAGGAGTTATCTACAACATTGGGCAGCCGGAGCTTGATATAGATTTAGATCAGCAAAAAATGGCCATGTATGGTGTAGCCACTGCCGATGCCAATGCGGTAATAGAGATGGCCATAGGCGGAAAGGCGGCAAGTCAATTGTATGAGGGCATCAAAAAATTTGATATTAGGATACGCATTCCAGAAGAGTTTAGAAAATCAGCGGCAGACATTGGCAACCTGATGGTGCCCACCGAAAGCGGCTCTAAAGTGCCCATAAGAGAAATAGCAAGCATTACTACCAAAACGGGGCCATGCCTCATTTTTAGAGATGATAATGAACGGTACTCTGCAGTAAAGTTTTCTGTCCGCGGCAGAGATATGGGCAGCGCCATCAAAGAAGCACAGGCAAAAATGAAAGAAGCTGTAACACTTAAAAATGGATATTCTATGGTATGGCAAGGCGATTTTGAAAATGCCCAACGCGCTACCAAAAGGCTGCAACAGGTAGTGCCTATTAGCTTGTTGTTAATCTTTCTACTCTTGTTTACCATGTTTGGCAATTTTAAAGACTCGCTGCTTGTATTCCTAAATGTGCCATTTGCAATTGTAGGTGGCATAGCTGCACTCTACATCACAGGTACTAATTTCAGCATCTCTGCAGGCATAGGATTTATTGCCTTGTTTGGTATCTGCATATTATTTGGGGTACTGATTATTACAGAAATAAAGCACAATATGGAATCGCTAAGAAAAGGGAAACACAAATCCTTAATGAGCGCCATACGAGCCGGCGTGCATTCAAGAGTGCGGCCCGTAATGATGACCGCTTTTATGGATGCCATTGGATTATTCCCCGCAGCTATCTCTATGGGCATAGGCTCTGAAAGTTCACGCCCATTAGCCCGTGTAATAATTGGGGGTGTGCTTTGCGCCATGTTTTTTTCTATCTGGATATTCCCTTTATTCTTTGCAAGCGCGTATAGAAAATTTGACTTGCAACATACAAATGATGAAGAGGTGCAACAAATTAATAATTAGTGCTGTAACTTATTAAAAATCAAATTTGAATTGAAATTCATTTTTAGAACATTAGCATGAGAAGATATATAACGCTATTAGGATTTCATTTCACTGCATCACTTACTTATGCACAATTGCCAATGGATACAGTGAAGCAACATACAAATGCGCATTTTCAAATGACCATTATTTCGCAAGGCCATCTTTCGTTTAGATCAGCCTACGAGGGTATGAATAGCCTTGGGAGTAAATCAGACTGGGGAGCTACAAGCCTAAGTGCTACCTTATTTTTAGAAAAAAAAATTTGGAAAGGCGCAACATTTTATTTTAATCCTGAGGTATCTGGCGGCCAGGGCCTGAGCGGCTCATTGGGTGTAGCAGGTGCATTGAATGGTGAAATATATAGAGTAGGCAGCCCCGCCCCCTCAGTATATATAGCAAGGGCTTATTGGCAACAGCAGATTCCACTAACCAAAAAAAATTACGAATGGCTCAATGATGACGAAAACCAGATTTCAGAAAAGGTAGCTACTGAGCGCATTACAATCAGTGCAGGCAAGTTTTCTATGGCAGACTTTTTTGATGATAATAATTATAGCCATGACCCACGTACCCAATTTTTCAATTGGGCACTTATGGCTAATGGTGCATGGGACTATCCGGCCAATACAAGAGGCTATACTTCGGGGGTGATAGTAGAATACTACAGACCCAAATGGCAGGTGCGCGCTACCAGTGTGATGGTACCTGTAATAGCAAATGGCTCCAAGATGGAATATGTGGTTGGCAAGGCGCATGCAGAAGCTATTGAAATATGTAGAAGCATACTTATTAACAAAAAGCCGGGCATGATAAGGTTGGTAGTGGCACAAAATTATAATCGTGCACCTTCCTACCGCGTAGGCATACACGCAATTCAAATAAATGATACTGCCCTGCTAAATGTATTTGCAGGCAATGCAGAAGGCACAAAATATGGTGGGAAAAAATTTACCCTTGGTATTAGTGCCGATCAGCAAATAAACAATTCGCTCGGCGTTTTTCTTAGGGCGGGGTGGAATGATGGCAAATACGCCACTTGGGCATTTACCGAAATAGACCAAACTATGAGCGGTGGTTTAATTCTAAAAGGTGATTATTGGAAACGACCTTCGGATAATTTTGGAATTGCCTGCGCCATCAATGGAATCTCAAAATACCATCGTGATTTTTTAGCAAATGGGGGCAATGGTTTTATTATAGGTGATGGAAAATTAAACTATGGGCATGAGGTAATTTTGGAAACCTTCTATGCTTTTCCGATTACTCATTTTTTTACCATTACCGCCGATTACCAATTTGTAAATCATCCGGCCTATAACAAAGACCGTGGCCCGGTAAATGTATTTTCTTTAAGAGGCCATGTGAGCCTGTGAGCAATAGGGAAAGATCAATATTCGATTCAGAATTGGCCTCCTCTACCTAAAATTTCATGACCCTAAAAAAATCACACTTCATCAAAATACTTCTCCTAAATTGACGGCAATCCAAGGGTGAGGCAAGTTTTGTCCAAATCCAACATCCAATGCAATATTGGTTTTGGAATATTTATTAAACTTTAGGCGTACTCCTAAGCCAGCGCCTATTTTTGTTATTCCGGTATCTCTTCTTCCACGAAATTCTGAAAAGGAGGTAAATAATTCTTTAGGGTAATTTTGAACATTACTAAATACTACACCTCCCAAAAGTCCGTTTTTTGAAATCTGAAAGCGGTACTCAGCTTCAAAATATTGCATTTCAGTACCTCTAAATCTTCCTTGGCCATATCCTCTTCCGGTATTCCAGCTATCGTCCCAGCCAGTACTTGGCAATTGGAGGAATGAAGCATCTCCAAACGTTCGCCAATAATAAGCCCACAAAGCCAGAACACTTTGCCTTTTTTTAGAAAAAGAAAAAAACTTACGGCCATCTACAATCAAACTACTCCAGCCGGTATCACTACCCCATCTTTTAAAGGATGACTGAAAGGAGGCAGAGAGGTAGGCTCCCTTATATGCGTTTAAAGGATTATCCCTTGAATCATACAAAGCCTTAATTGCCGGGCCAAAAGAAGTTTCAACAGAATTTGGAATTTTTCTTTTTACATAATGCTCAAAAGCTGTCTGCAACGCAGCCGGGTAGCGTCCTACTGGAATGCCTTGCTCCTTAATATTCCAAAAATGATCAAAATACAATCCTACACCACCATAAAAATTTTCACCTATTTTCCCCAGAACTGAAGAATGAATTTTGATCCATTGAAAATTAATAGAGTATCCGCTATCCAGCTTAGACCTACCACGTAGGCCAAAATTGGTGGTAGGATAACTGATATACCGGGCATCTAAAATAATATTGAACTTATCATTCTTTGTCCACAAGCTACTTTGAAAAGGAAAAAGTATTTGATCGTAAAGAGATAACGTAAGGCTGGTACTTGCCGTGGACTGCTTAGTAGCACCCTTCAATGTAAAAAGCGCATTAGCGCCACCCAACACCACAAAACTGGTATTAGAAGAATAACCGACTGCAGGATAAATGGAAAGCTGAAAATTTTTTCTTTCTTCTTTGGGCTTTAAATGCTTTACGTGGATAATTCTATGGACAACATCTTTAAAATCTACCTGATGGGCATATACAACAGAGTCTATAAGATCGGACTGGCAATAAACAACTATTTGAAAAAAAAATAAAACTACACAAAGCAGAAATCTTTTTGCGCCTTTAATCATTTGCAGTTATTGAAAAAATAATAATAGCAAATATATTCTTTCATATCATCTGCAATTTATTTTCATTGTCACATTTTTCTGAACATTATCTGTAGTTACTATTATCTAAAGTTGCTCCTTGAATATCAGGCTTTTGCCCTACCAAAAACCATTCCCCATATTGGGCATACACCATTAAAACGACAAAAACTTCACGGTAGTTCTAAAATTTATTGAAGTATTTTTTTTACTACGCCTGGCCCTTCATAAACAAAGGCCGTCCAAACCTGCACCAGTGAAGCGCCTGCGCCTATTCTATCCTGCACATCCATACCAGTAAAAATTCCACCACTGCTTATTACCGGCACTTGCTTTTTCGTTTTCTCCAAGATATAACATAGCAGCTTATACGAACTTTTATTAAGTGGTGCACCGCTTAATCCCCCCGCCTGTGTAGTAAGTTCCTGCCTTGAATGTAATCCTTCCCTGCACAGCGTAGTGTTGGCTACTACCAAGCCATCTAATTTGATATCTAAGGCAAGGGTTAATACTTCATCCAATTGCAGGGCATTCAGGTCTGGCGAAATTTTTAATAAAATGGGTTTCTGAATCGGTTTTTCGAGGTTTATTTTTTGTAGGTTGGTAAGAATATTTCTTAAAAAATCTGTTTGTTGCAATTCGCGCAAGCCCGGCGTATTGGGCGAACTGACATTTACCACAAAATAATCAACCGCATCGTGCAGCTCCCTAAAACAGATTTCATAATCCTTCCATGCTTCGTCGTTTGGTGTTATTTTATTCTTGCCAATATTCCCACCAATAATTATACTTTTATTTTTCGTTTTAAATTTTCTTACTCTTTCCCCAGCCAATTTTACACCTTCATTATTAAACCCCATTCTGTTTATAAGGGCTTTGTCTTTGATAAGGCGAAATAGCCGTGGTGCGGCATTGCCGCTTTGAGGTAAAGGCGTAACGGTACCTATTTCTATAAAACCAAACCCTAACACTGATAATGCCTCAAGGTATTGGGCGTTTTTATCAAAACCGGCTGCAAGCCCTACAGCATTAGGAAATGTAAGCCCAAATGCAGTAATATTTTTAGCGCCTTCAGGATTAAACTTCTTGCGGAGATATTTTTTAAAGAATGGAATTTTTATGAGTGCCGAAAAAGTAGTCATAGAAAATTCATGAGCCTTTTCTGCATTCAGCAAAAACAATAATTTTCTAAAAAACAGGTACATAGCAGCGAAGATACTTATGGTGATTTAATGGAAATAAAAATATTAATACCCGTACTTATTTTTCCATCTTGCTTTTAGAAATTTTCTTATTTCTTCTTCTCTTGCATTTTTGCCGGGATTATAAATAGTGGTTCCTTTTATCTTTTCTGGCAAAAATTCCATATCAGCAAAGTTGCCTTCATAATTGTGCGCATATTGATACTCTTTTCCATAATCCATTTCCTTCATCAGTTTGGTAGGTGCATTTCTTATAGAAAGTGGTACCGGCAAATCGCCATGCTGCATTACCAGCGATTGTGCTTTTTTAATAGCCATGTAGCTTGCATTACTCTTAGCAGATGCAGCAAGGTAGGCTGCGCATTGCGAAAGTATAATGCTCGATTCAGGATATCCAATCACATTCACCGCCTGAAAAGTATTATTGGCTAATACAAGCGCTGTTGGGTTGGCATTCCCAATATCTTCACTTGCAAAAATCACCATCCTTCGGGCTATAAATTTCACCTCTTCGCCGCCCTCTATCATTCGTGCCAGCCAATAAATAGCTGCATTGGGATCGCTGCCTCGCATAGATTTTATAAATGCTGAAATGATATCATAGTGCTGCTCCCCTTTTTTATCATACAAAACTGTTTTTCGTTGAGCTGCTGCTATTACCATCTCGTTTGTAATTATCAACCCCTCCTTACCTGAATTATTTTTTTCATTCAGGTTCACCACCAATTCCAATAAATTTAAGAGTTTTCTCGCATCGCCGCCAGAGAGATTAATCAACCCCTCCGACTCTTTTACCACTACATTTAATTTCGAAAGATGTTCATCATTTTTAATCGCATCGCTGATGAGTCCAACCATTGCTTCCTGATCAAGCGGCTTCAAAACATATACCTGGCAGCGGCTTAGCAGTGCGCTGTTTACCTCAAACGAAGGGTTTTCAGTAGTAGCGCCAATTAAAGTAATGATCCCTTTTTCCACGGCGCCGAGCAGGGCATCTTGCTGGCCTTTATTGAACCGATGGATTTCGTCAATAAATAAAATAACTCTTTCTTGCCCCTTAGCCTTTTCAATTACTTCACGCACTTCCTTTACTCCAGAAGAGATTGCGCTTAGTGTATAGAATGGCACATTCAGCGTTTGTGCTATGATGTTAGCAATGGTAGTTTTGCCTACACCGGGTGGCCCCCACAAAATCATACTGGGAATTTTTCCTGTATCCAATGCATTTCTTAAAATACTTCCTACATCGGTAAGATGCTGCTGGCCTTTTAATTGAGAGAGCGATTGAGGCCTTAGTCTTTCTGCTAAGGGAGTCATAAAATCAATTTTATTTTCTTCATAATACCGAATTAAATTTTTTATAAGCAACAACTTATTTATGCGGCAGGTAAGGTAGCAGGTCGCTTATAGTAACCGGCGCCTCTTCATTATCTATTTCTATTACTACACAGTAGCCGTTTGCGCCTCCTGCTTTTAATAAGCCATTTATCAATTTTTGCTGATCGCTTTCCACTCTTTTCCCATCCCATATTTCTTTAGTACAAAGGCAACCTTGTGTGGGGGTAAGGGGGTAATAGGGTGCATGCTTATATAATTCGGGATCTAAAGTGGTACCATGTGCAATTATTTCTGTGCGCCCCGCCTTGCCCGCATACCATGCATCATAAAGTGGCGTGTAGGAAGATAACGCGCTTCCTAACAGTCGTTGATAATCTGAAACATTCCAAACAGAATCAAGGATAGCGGAGTCGTTCAAATATTTTTTCTTGGATAATTCTACCGGCATTCCCAATTGTACATTAGCCGTAGGGCCAATGAAACTGCTCATAGAAACCTGAAAGCCATACATTCTGAAAATACCCTGAGGTGTATTGCCATTGGTAAGGTACGATGGCAGGTTACTAATACTGCGTGCCAGTTGAGGAACATTAAAATATTTTCCGGCACTATCTTTTACAAAGTTGCCAGCCGCATCTCGAAGCACAACAAGGCCTGGATAATTACGATCTTTTCGCTGCACGCTAAACATTACTATTTGGCCCGGAAGAAAATATTTTGAAAATAAATTTTGAAATACTTGTTGTTTATTTAGCAGATGTTTTGAAGGGTGCATTCTACTCAATAACCTATAAAGCACTGGATTGTACACCAAGCTGTCGCCAAATTTAATCCGTAGAAGAGAATCAATATTATGCATACTACCATGATGGCTTTGCTGAAAAAGATATTCAGCACAGAGTGCAAATACCTTGGGCTCATTGGTGTGGCTCATCAGTCCGGAAACTGCTTCATGAAATTTTCCAGGATAATTGGCATAAGCCACCTCCAACAATTTTCTTTGGAAAAGAACACTCCGGACCTGCACACTATCAAAAGCATGTTTCACCTTCTGAAAAGTAAATTGGGTATTCACTCTGAATACTTCCATTGCATCAAATGCATCCATCCAGTTCTCTTCTGTAGAATCGCTGAGTGGAAATTTAAGATTGCCATTGATGGTATTATCATGAATGCGCTGCACCATTTCAGCCCGTGCTTTAATAGTAGTATAGGAAGTATAAAGCGGCACATCATACTGTGCCCATAAGGTAATAGAAGGCGCAAAAAAGATAGTGAGGAATAAAGCAATCCGGCAATAGAGAATAAATTTCATGGCTTAAAAATGAATCAAATTTTTGATGGCATGAAATGCTAAAACTCAATACCCTACCCAAGAGAAAAAGGAATCAGTACTTTCATGTCAAGAAAAAAAATCAATAAATATTTTTCACATGAAAAATAAGTAAGATAATTTAAAAGCGGTGTGAAATTTTAAAAAAGCCAATGTTCAATTCAGTTCTCAATAAAAAGTATATTGAAAATGGGCAGATTTATGTTCATTAAAACTGGCGGCACATCAGACTTTGCTTAAGATTAAGAAAATGTTGTTTGTGTCAAGGCTTAAATCTAAATCTTTACTGAACAATGATTTTTTTAGTACTCAGGTTCATGTTAAAGGCATTAAACAATTTAAACACATACACACCTTTAGTTAATTTTTCAATATTTACTGAAAAATCATTTTGGTTGCTTTTTCCTTCGATCAATAATTTACCCGCTACATCGTAAACAAAATAATGTAATGGTTTGGCTGTATTTTTTATTCCCTTTACATAAAAAATCTTCGATGCGGGATTGGGATATATTTCAATCTCAAGATTTTCTGTCCTGTTATTTACATAATGATTGGTATCTAAGGCAAGCACAGAGCCCGTGTAAGTAAATTCAAGAATGCGGCCTGCATTTGCCGGTGGAGTACCGCCGCCATTAAAACTTCCGGTTGGGCCGCTTGTTTGTCCGCTGATATCGCAGGCTACATATATTCTTAACCCATCAGGCGCTATACAAAGATCGCGGTAACGGCCTATTCCTCGCATAGCCGGAATAGTAGAAGTATCCACCACTGAAGTACCTGCGGAATCTAACTTTAACCTAAATACCCTACCTGCCTTCAGGGAAGTAACGAGTAGCGAACGGTTCCACCCGGGTATTACATTGTGCTCATATACATCTATGCTGGAGCAGGCTACTGTAGGCCATTGCAGGTAATTACCGCCCAAAGAGCCTGGGCTCGGATTAGCCACTGTAAATAAGGTATAGATAGGTTCTTTTGCATTTAAAGAATTGCAATTTGCTACCTCGCTTACTACTGTTTGATTTGCCAGTTTTAAACCATCATAATTGCCATCACAATAGCCTGAAACTTTAGGCCATCCATAATTTCGGCTGCTATCAATAATATTTATTTCATCATCACTCATGTCTTGTTGCTCACTCTGATAAAGTTTTCCATTACTTCCAAAAACAATACCTTGAGCATTGCGATGACCCCAACTCCAAACTGCCGTTGTTCGGCCCTTAGCATCGGTGTAAGGATTGTCAGTAGGTATCCAACTTCCGCCTACCTGCTCCAGATTAAATCTTAAAATTTTTCCTTCCAATGTATCGCGTGTCTGTGCATTATTGGTTCTGTTTACATTATTAAACTGCCCTGCACCCATATCTCCAATAGTGTAAAAAAGATAAGGCGTACCACTTATGTTTCCTATGGTTAACCTGCCAGAATTGTGATCGTTACTTCCATTTAGGGTATCTATGATTATTTGTTCATTGGAAAAAGTATGGTTCGAGCGATTATAATTGTACCTCACTATTTTTGTTTTAAACCTACAGGGGCCATTGCCTGATGCATCGCATCCTACAAAATGATATACGTAAGCTAAATATACATAAGGCTTGGAAGCATTGGGCCACTCTGAATATAGAGTAGGATGCAGCGCCATACCCATTAAACCACCCTGAGGCCATTTGGTAACACCTGTAGTAAAATCTCTCTTGGATGAAATGTCAATTATTTGTGTTTTACCGCCTGTTACCGGATCTATACGGCTTACTTTATATGCAGTATTTTCTGTAACCCAAAGCGAATCATCTGGGCCCCAGGTAAGTTCCCAAGCAGAGTTGAGTTGATAACCTGGATTTACTACTCTAACGTTAAAGGGTTCGTTTTGGCAAAAAGCGCCAAGGCTTAGTGTAATGGATATGAATAACAGAATTATTTTCATTTGTAAGGATATAGGCTTTAATCAACCATTAACGAATAAATAAATTCTTTATTTCATTTATCTCTGAGGCTCTATTTTGTAATAAACAAGGCATTTCGGCGTTAATATATTTGATTAAACTATAAAATTTGATGCGACTCTACTATAATTGTTTTTTGAGGCTCCATTTTAAAGCCCCAAAATCTCCCCCCACAGCATTAAATGTCTGGTTAAAGTCATGCCTTTTAATTGTTATAGGGATTATATTTTTTTCTCAAAATACCAAGGCACAAAAATTAGAATTTAGCTATAGCTATCTAAATGTATCGCGCGCCAATGGCGGCGGCACTTTAGAACAGGGCGATACTATAGAAGTACATGCTCTTGTAAAGGTAAATGCCGTCACAAAAAATTTTTATTATATAGATACCATACCTGCAGGAATGAATTATGTGGATAATTCAATGCGAATAGTAACCAATGAAAACCTGACTTGGAAAGGGCCTTTCACCAGTGCTTATCTGGATGATTATGGAGTGTACACGGTATCCGGTGGCGTACCAAGGTTGAGAATAAATCTTGGAGTGGGTGCTACTTTTCCAGATGGCACCTTGGCCAATTTTGGGGTCAACACAGGTGGTGGCACTGTTACTCCAGGCAATGTTCCCAAATTTTACGGACAAACATTATTCGTAGTGGCCTATCAACTAAAGATTACCGCAAATTTTGGCGATACCATTCACTTAACAGGCAACTATTATATTGATACGGCCAATAGCAAAAAAAGTTATCGGTTCAATTATCCGGGTATTAAAATTATTCAAAACCAGTCGCTCTGTAATAACTTCAGTAGCGCCAGTTTTACTGCTGATAGTTCATTCGGCTTTGGCACCGTACAAAACAGGGTACTTCCTGCCATTGTACCCGGATATACCAAGGTAAATTTAGGCGCAAATGCACCTCAGGATAATTATTATTCCATAGCGAATAATACCAGTGCAGATGGGTGGACAGATAATACGGGGCCCTATGTTCCTACCGCAAATGCTCATAGAGTATTCAACGGCTATTGGGATATTATTGGCGATCATACTGATGCCAGTAATGCCACATTAGGTAATCCACCGGTAGCCCCTGGCACCAAAGGTGGGTATATGCTGGTAGTAAATGCAGCCTACCCTACCGGAGAAGCCTACCGTGATACCATAAAAAATCTGTGCCCCAATACTTACTATGAATTTAGTGCCTGGTTTAGAAATATTTGCGGATTTTGCGGCCTTGATTCACTGAGCAAACAGAGCTACAAACCCGGTGTACAGCCCAATATGGCCTTTACTGTAAATGACATTGACTATTTCACTACCGGAAATATTCCATGGACACAAACCTGGGTAAAGCGTGGATTTATTTATAAAACAGGCCCATCAGAAACACAGTTTGCAATTACCATTAAAAACAATGCTGCCGGTGGCGGTGGAAATGATTGGGTAATGGATGACATTAAACTTGCCACCTGTTATCCAAATCTGATAATGAATCCAAGAGACACAGCTAAATCCTGCGCAGGCAATCCTGTATATCTTAGCGATACCGTTAGAAGTTTTTTCAATAACTATGTAAATTATTGTTGGGAAAAAAGTACAGATAATGGAGTTACTTGGGCCAATACCGGATCATGTGGTACCAAAGTGCCTACTTTGGTAAATGGCTTATGGCAATATATCGTAGATACTGTGTTTACGGCTACTGCCACAGATAGTGGTACATTTTATAGATTAAAAGTAGCGACCACACTTCCTAATCTTAACGACAGCAAATGCTCTGTAGATAATAGCCAAAAAGTATTTTTAAAAATCTATAATGTCAACTGTATTGTACTCAATGCAGCAGACTTAAATTTTAAAGGCAAGCTGCAAAATGAAAGAGCACTATTAACCTGGACAGGTGAAAATGATTTGAAAACGAAATCTTTTGAATTACAAAAAAGTAGTGATGGAATTAATTTTTATCCGATTACAAATATTCCAGCTTCATTAAACCTGCTCGCGGCATACTCGTATCTGGATCCAGATCAGTTGCAATCGAAAAATTATTACAGAATAAGGTTGATTTCAAACACAAACGAAGTACCTAGGTATTCACAGGTAATTGCACTTTTTCCCAGCATGCTGGATTTCCGGATGAATGTAGTAAACCCTTTTAGGAGTATATTAAAAATAGAAACATCTGCACCCTCAGAAGGCAATATGGAGATTAACCTTTGTGATACTTATGGTAAGGTTATTATTCAAAAGATTGTACATACCTATGGTGGCTCATTGAATATAACATTGGATGAAGCGAGCCGCCTATCTGCAGGAATTTACATACTGCGAATACAGTATAATGGTAAAGTATTGCAACAGAAATTGTTTAAGTTGTAAAATAGCTGCGAATAAAATTTACACCTTCTATATTTTCTGAATAGCCCAAGGAATGTGTATAAATACCAGATGTATTTTTGCCCGTCAATTTGTGGAATATTTGAGCTCCCGAACTTAATCCTACCACTGCCGGCCCTTTATCTTCGTCATTGCGAGGTACGAAGCAATCTCACCTTGCCTCCTCTTCTCATCATGTTGCCGTCATTCCCATTTTGGTATCGTCATTGCGAGGAACGAAGCAATCCCACCTTGTTTTCGTCATTGCCCCTCTATAACCGTCATTGACCATGTTTTCGTCATTGCGAGGTACAAAGCAATCTCAAAAACTAAGCCTGATGGGATTGCTTCGCAAAAAAAGTTTAGCCCCTGCACAATCCCTTCCCTTTTGCTCGCAATGACGATACCAAGGTGTGGGTTCGCACCCCGTGAGCACCCCCTTGTCTTGGTCATTGCGATGAACAAAGCAATCTCAACCGCTGCGCCACAACCAAGCCCTTCACCGTAATTGCCACCTCCTTCATCGTCATTGCGAGGAACGAAGCAATCCCACCTTGTTTTCGTCATTGCCCCTCTATAACCGTCATTGACCCTGTTTTCGTCATTGCGAGGTACGAAGCAATCTCAAACCTCACCCGATGGGATTGCTTCGCAAATAAAGTTTATACCCTGCATAGTGCCTTCCCTTTTGCTCGCAATGACGATACCTTGATGATTGCTCGCAACCCTTAAATACCACCATAACCCAACTTAGCCAACCGCAACCTAACCCCATCACCGTCATTTCGAGGAACGAAGCAAACTCAAACCTGTCCAATAAAAATGCTGATTAATAAATATGGTAATCGCCTATAAAATGTTCGCCTGATACATTTTTTACATATACAATGCCTACCCTGTTGGCATACCAATACTCACCGGATTCTAACAATGAACCATTTACATAAGTATCCCTTTTCATTTTAATAACGTCTGAAAAATTAAAGGGGCCTACAGGTGCGGCGACCGATTTGGCAAGTATGGTGTATTTATAATAAAAACTTGCAGGCACGCCTAATATATTCCCAGTGGCAGTATTGCTTTGCCAAATAGAACCTGCAGGCATATTATCTTTTAGGAAGATACTTTCTAAAAATAAAGGCTGATCAAAATTTGCTATACTATTACTAAATACATCTTCATATATATAATAGTTGTTCCCCACCTTACGGTAATAAGCAGCAGTATCAAAAAATACGGTAGGATGTAAATAGTATTCGCCCATTACACTATAAGAATTGCCGTTAATTACTTTGGGCAATGGCAGTATTTTTAGCAATAAAGAGTCACCAGGTGCTTTTCCATAAGTCCAATCGTTTTGAGGGGTAAAGGGATAATAGTCGTTCAGGAGGGTAGTACCACTTTGAAAATTAATAACAAAAGAACATTGACTGGTTCCAAAATGCAGTACAAAGGTTTGATTACCGCCAAAAGCCGGCAACCCACTACCGTTAAGGATAACATTTTTTACTCCAGCACTTGCAAAGGTGCCGGTAGCAGAGAATGATACGCCGTTTACAGGATCAGTAAAAATCTGATAAGTACCAGGCACAGTTACAGTAGCTTGTACTTGCACTGTATTTATAGAAGTCAAGGTAACTCCTTGAATAAAGGTTCCATTTACTGTCACAGGTTTACAATTCCCAACACTATCTCCCAATACTCCTGATGAGGTAGGTGCAGAACTGGCACCTGCTAATATAGATTTGAATTTTCCCAATTTTAGGGTAGTGGTTTTATTTGCAGAATCCCTTACGGTACCGCTAAAAGTACCTATGATTAAGTTATTACTAAAGGATGTAATATTTACTATAAACTCCCCATAAATCTGGCCTGCCTTATAGATGGATGTGCCACCGGCAGAAAAATCAAAAGACGAATTAAACGAGGAAGCTTTATAACTGCCTACCTTAAATGTATCGGAATAAAGAATCAAATTAAAGTTTTGATTACCGGTAAGGCTTGACCCTGACAAATGAAGTTCTTTATTAGTTCCGCTGCCAAGAATGTAAGCGGTATCCATATTTCCCTGATACCCCTTTAGGCTATCATTAAATTCCCAGGTACCAGATGCTGTTTTGCCCCCATTGCCATTTTCAAGACTATATTCTTTAGAACAACTGGAAATTATCAACGTACCTACAAAAGCAATAAATACATACGGGAAGAATTTCATAAGTTTCATCTGGATACTTTTATTGTTTTTTATTTGTCGCATGTAATTGGCATCTTCTACTATTCCATTATCAGTTAAGTTGAATTTTAAAGCCCATTTCATGTTAAACGGATTCTTTACAATACCTGCACTTCATCATTTACAACGGTTTTTGTTTCTATCACATTGCCTGCCTTACTATTTTTTGTTTTAAAAAACCTATTCTGGAAAATAAGTAAGGTGATAATTCCGGTGGAGATGGAAGCATCGGCCAGGTTAAAAATTGGCCTGAAAAATTCAAAATCCTGGCCTCCCCAAAATGGAATCCATGAAGGGAAAGTGGCATTTCGTATTATAGGAAAATAAAGCATATCTACTACATTTCCATGAAGAAACCCTGCATACCCATGTGCAGGAAAAATGTGCGCTACATTTAGAGCATCTATACTACTTTCTTCAAATATCAAACCATAAAACATGCTGTCAATCAGGTTGCCTAATGCGCCTGCAAAAATTAATGATATGCAAATGATAAACCCGGTATGGTATTTTTTTCTTACAATTTTTTGAATATAAAAAACCCCATAAATAACTGCAGCCAGCCTGAAAAGAGTTAGAAACATCTTTCCAAATTCACCACCAAACTTCCAGCCATAAGCCATCCCTTCGTTTTCGATAAAATATAACCGAAACCAATTTCCGGCTATAGCATGAGACTCACCTACATGAAAATGAGTTTTTACATAAATTTTCAAAACCTGATCTGCTATTACAAGAATTGCAATGAAGGCGGCAACTTTATATCCTTTCACTAAAAAAAATTAAGGGGGTAAAGATAATAATAAACTTAAAAGTCGCTAAGGCGAGTGTGTGAATAATGTGATAAATGAAATTGGGGCGAAATATTGGTCTGAGAAATTTCTATCACCTTCATCTTTAATTTTTAAATAATTTAATATCCAGCACCTCATTACAAAATGCATATTCACTTTTGTCATTGCTGCTGATAACTACGATTCTGTCATTACAATACTTATTGATCAGCGTGAGGTATAGGCTATATCCATCATCATCAAGATTTGTGAGTGGCTCATCCAGCAATAGCAATTTAGTATCGCTGTATATTGCCTGAGCCAGTTTTACCCTTTGCTTCATTCCACTACTGAAATACCTAATCTCCTGATTGGCAGCCCGATGCAAACCTATTTCTGAAATGATTTCGGTAGTGGAAAGGTTGGATAAAAATCCTTTCATTTTTTGGTGAAATTGAAGAAATTCTAACAGTGTCATTTCTTCAATCAGCTCCAGGTAGGGTGCGGCAAAGGAAACATGATGAAATATTTTCTCTGAATTGATTTCCCCCATGGAATCAAAATATTTTAAATTGCCCTCATTGTAGGTACGGGATCCGGAAAGTATTTGCAAAAGAGTAGATTTTCCAGAACCATTGGGTCCGGTAATAGCGTAAAAAACTCCTGAAGAAAACTGATAATTCAGATTTCGGAAAATCCAGGTACGGTTAAACCTCTTTCCCAGACCGGCGGCCTTAATATTCATCCGGATTGTCTTTGATGGCCATCTTTAAAATACCTTTTTTACTTTGGTTGATAAAATCCAGAATGAGGTCTTTTTCGTCGGAATCTGGCAACTCATTTTCAATTACCGATTTGGCCTGAGAGATATTATATCCGCGAAGGTAGAGGGTGCGGTATATTTCTTGTATTGCACTTATCTTTTCTGCAGAAAACCCTCTGCGATGCAGCCCTACAGAATTAATACCTGCAAAACTTAACGGCGCACGGCCAGCCTTTATAAATGGAGGTACATCTTTTATAATTTCTGAGCCACCTGCTATGTATGAGTGGGCGCCTATTTTAGAAAATTGTATAGCAGCTGCAAGGCCCCCAATAATTGCATAGTCTCCTATTTCCACATGACCCGCAAGTTGTACAGTATTCGCTATCACTACATGGTCGCCTATGATACAATCATGGGCAATATGTGCGTATGCCATTAGTAAACAGTTTTTTCCAATTACTGTTTTATGCTTATCAACAGTACCTCTGTGAATAGTTACACATTCACGAATCACTGTATAATCGCCTATCTCTACAGCGCTTACTTCACCATTAAATTTAAGGTCTTGAGGCTCTGCTCCAATAACAGCACCAGGAAAAACTCTGCAATGCTTACCCAATGTGGTATATTCCAGAATAACGGAATGGGTTAATAAATGACACCCATCCCCGATTATTGTCCCTTTTTCAACAACGCAAAAAGCGTCTATCGTAACATTGTTCCCAATTTTTGCTTCGGGATGAATATGTGCAAGTGGGCTTATCATGAATTTTGGGGTCTTTTTACTACCTGAGCTATTAGTACAGCTTCAGTTACAATTTTATCTCCAACATAAACGGTTCCTTTCATCTCACAAATGCCTCTCCTGATTGCATTGAGTAATTCCATTTTTAAAATCAGCGTGTCGCCGGGCACTACCTTTTGTTTGAATTTGCAATTTTCTATTTTAAGAAAATAGGTATCGTATTTATCGGGCGAATTTCTGGGTATAGCAATGAAGCCCCCTACCTGCGCTAAGGCTTCTGCAAGCAAAACGCCCGGCATTACTGAGTTACCGGGAAAGTGACCCTGAAAGAAAGGTTCATTATAAGTTACATTCTTTATACCCACCACGTGGGTATCAGAGAGTTCAATTATTTTATCCACCATTAAAAAAGGATAACGATGTGGCAAGGTATTCTCTACCTGCTGAATATCCAATACTGGAGGTTTATTGGGATCATAAACAGGTATATCCTGACGATGTTTGTACTTTTTAATATGCTCTCTGATCTTTTTTGCAAATTGAATATTAGAGGCATGCCCAGGACGATTGGCAATAATATGAGCATTAAAAGAGAATCCCACTAAGGCAAGATCGCCTACTACATCCAACAGTTTGTGCCGTGCCGGTTCATTAGGAAACCTTAGAGTAAGATTATTCAATATTCCTGCCTCACTTACTTTTACATCTTTTTTATTAAAAATTTTTGAGATCCTGTTTACCTGATCGTCATCTACAGGCCTATCTACTACTACAATGGCATTATTGATATCACCACCTTTAATAAGATCATGGGCTAATAATTGCTCCAACTCATGAAAGAAGCAGAATGTGCGGCTGGGTGCAATTTCATCGGCAAAATCATTCATATCAGCAAGGGCAGCATGCTGTGTACCCAAAACCGGAGAGTTAAAATCAATTAAAGTGTTGATACGGTATCCATCATAAGGAAGCGCTACCATTTCTACCTTTTTTTCTGCATCTAAAAAGGTAATATTATGCTGAAGGTTATAAATTATTTTTTCGGCACTCTGCTGCTTGCGCCCTGCCTCTGCCAGATGTTGAATAAAAACCTGGGCACTCCCATCCAATATGGGTACTTCTTCCCCGTCTATTTCTATCAGTGCATTGTCAATTTGCATACCTACAAGAGAAGCCATCAGGTGTTCAATAGTGCTCACTCTTGCTCCATTAATGCCTATCGTAGTACTTCTATTGGTTTCTATTACATTATCTACATCGGCTTTTATTTCGGGCTTCCCTTCAAGATCGGTTCGCTTAAAGATAATACCCGTATTGATTTCGGCCGGTAGTATATTCATGGTTACAGAATGTCCTGTATGAATACCAGCTCCGGATATGGTGACCGGACTTTGAAGAGTGTGTTGATAATGCTTTTCCCTTGATTTCATTGATTGCATGATTGCGAAAGTATGAAACAATTGCTTTATTTATAAATCTGGCAGGCGCATATTCCTATACTTTACAATATTTATTTTTCTATTCCGGTTATTTCTTTCTTTAAATTTTGAATGGTTTCTTCTAAATTTTTTATTCTTTTTTCAAGGTCTGGCAGGTTGCGGCTAAGTATCTGACTGCGTAAGGCATCATTATAATTAAAGGCAGGCGAACCAGTAACAATACTATTAGCTATTTTTATGGATTTTGCTACGCCACTCTGTGCATTTATTTTGCTTCCATCAGCAATGTGTATGTGCCCCACTATCCCAGCCTGGCCGCCAATCATTACGCTATTTCCTATTTTGGTACTTCCGCTTATACCAGCTTGGGCTGCTATCACTGTATTACTTCCTACTTCTACATTATGTGCTATTTGAATCAGGTTATCCAACTTTGCACCAGCTTTTATAATCGTGGAGCCAATGGTAGCCCTATCTATCGCTGTATTAGCACCTATTTCTACATTATCTTCTATCACTACATTTCCAATCTGGGGTATCTTTTTAAAAGTGCCATCCGGCTGTGGCGCAAAACCAAATCCATCACCACCAATAACTGCTCCTGCATGGATACATACATTTTTGCCTACCACACAATCATGATGAATCTTTACCCCTGGCGACAATGAAGCCCCTTCATCTATTATTACATTTTCGCCAAGATAAACCTGCTGGTACACCTTGGCATTATTACCAATGACAACATTTTTACCTATATAACTAAATGCTCCGATAAATACATTTTCACCAATACGAGCAGTAGCATGAATAAAGGCGGGCTGCTCTATTCCTGAAAGATTTGCCTTTACCATTTTTGCATATTCAGTAAGCAATAATGCAAATGAAGAATAAGCATCCTGAACGCGAATAAGTGTAGGGGTAACAGCTTTAGTCAACTGAAAAGTGTCGCTTACGATCACTACAGAAGCTTGGGTAGAATAGAGGTATTCCTCATATTTAGGATTTGCCAAAAAGCCTAACTGGCCTGGCCCGGCTTCTTCCAGCTTTCCAAAAGCAGAAACAACCGTATCTGGATTGCCTTCTACCTTTCCATCTATAAGTAGTGCTATTTGCTGTGCAGTAAAATCCATTATTGAGTTTGTATGTTATAAACTTACTTCTATGCTCTTTGGAAAACAAATATAAAATTTTTTGACCGTGCCAAATAAACTTTGATTAATGAGGGCATTATCTACTTCAGAAATATCCCGCTTGCTTCCATCTTTAAACAGTATATGAATGTGTTCTGTTTTAGGGTCATAGGTTTTATTATGCACCTCTCCGGCAAATGCCAACCATCCTGCTTCCTCTGTACTTACATTGAATTGCTGAGCCAGCCTCACTTTTAGCCCCTCTAAAATGCTCTTATCTATTTTGGCAGGAAGATACTTTACTTTAAGAAGTTTCCTATCTATTAAAGACCGGCACATAAAAGATAAAATTTTATCAGAATGACTTGCCCATTTTTTAATAGAATATAACACATCAGTATCATCTAGCTCACAGAAAATATCCAAGTTTTTTTCTAACCCATCTTTCAGGTATTCTTCTTTGAGAAAAAAATCAAGCCTTTCTGAAGAAGCATTTATATTCATTGCTTTAGCCCGGCTAATAATATTCAACAGCATTTTCTCGGCGCTCAAAACTGTTTTATGAAGATAAACTTGCCAATACATAAATCTTCGAGACACAAGAAACTTTTCAATAGAATAAAGCCCTTTTTGCTCTACCACTAATTCGCTATCCTGAACTGTGAGCATTTTTATGATACGGTCATAACCTATTACCCCTTCACTTACTCCTGTAAAAAAGCTATCCCTTATCAGGTAATCCATACGATCTACATCCAATTGCCCGCTTACCAATTGATGAAGAAACTTTTTAGGATAAGCGTTTGTAAAAATTGCAATTGCCATACCAAGTTTCCCATTCATCTGACCATTCATCCTTTGCATGATCATTAAAGAAATATCTTCATGCGAATGTTTTTCTATCAGGGTACGCTCCAGCGCATGCGAATAAGGCCCATGCCCTATATCATGCAAAAGAATTGCAATTTTTGCACCCTGCTCTTCATCGGCCGATATTTCAATCCCCTTACTTTTTAATTCGTTTAAAGCATTACACATCAGGTGGTAAGCACCCAGCGAATGATGAAGCCTTGTATGCACCGCACCGGGATATACCAGGTGCGCCATAGCCATCTGGTGAATGCGCCTTAGCCGTTGATACCAGGGGTGCGCTATTACTTCATTTATCAGTTCATCGTCAATAGTAATAAAGCCATAAACCGGATCATTAATAATTTTCCTAAAAGCCATCTGCTATTTTGTTAAATTGAAAAACTTGCCTGCAAAGGTAATTTTTGGCAATGGTAATAAATTATATTTGTAGGATATGCATTGCATAATTAACATCCATTTTTTAAATTAATCAGTTTTTAAAAATAGCATACGAATTACAGCCTATGTATATTTTAATAACCGAAAAAAAACGAAAATGTGACATTAGGGAGTGCATTGCATACAGAATTCCTTTTTAACGTGATAATAATTTTGAATAAAAATGAATGCAGTAAAAATTTTGTGGGTTGATGATGAAATGGAAAGTTTAAAATCTCAGATTCTTTTTTTACAAAATAAAGGGTACGATGTAAAATCCCTTAGCAATGGACAAGATGCTATAGAATTTGTAAAACAAAATAGTATTGATGTAGTATTACTTGATGAAAGTATGCCCGGCATCTCCGGGCTGGAGACTTTACAAAAAATAAAAGGTATCAATAGCCAGATACCCATAGTGCTCATTACCAAAAATGAAACCGAGAACCTAATGGATGAGGCTATTGGTTCGCAGATTACAGACTACCTGATAAAACCGGTAAACCCAAATCAAGTATGGCTCTCCCTAAAAAAGATAATTGACAATAAAAGGCTTGTAGCAGAAAAAACTACTTCCAGTTACCAACAACACTTTCGTGATCTTTTTATGGCCCTCAATGATAACCCTGATTACCTGCAGTGGATGGAAATATATAAGAGGCTTGTGTATTGGGAACTCGAGATGAAAAAGAGTGATAGCCCGGAGATGCAGGAAGTATTTCAATCTCAAAAAAATGAAGCAAATACTGAATTTTTCAAATTTATTTCTAAAAACTATTCCACATGGGTAACCAATGCAAGCGCTGAAGCGCCCATTATGAGCCATACACTCATGAAGTATAAAGTATTTCCACATGTAGTGCCTGGCGTTCCTACATTTTTTGTACTGATTGATAATCTCAGATACGATCAATGGAAAACCATACAACCATTATTTGCCGAAAATTTCAGGCTGCAGGAAGAAGAAACATTTTATTCTATTTTACCTACGGCCACACAATACAGTCGCAATGCAATTTTTGCAGGCCTGCTGCCAATAGATATTGAAAAACAATTTCCTGCTGAATGGAAAAATGACGATGAAGAAGGAGGCAAAAATCTGTACGAAGAACTATTTTTCAAAACCCAACTTAAAAGATTACGTAAGGATGATTGGAAATATTCTTATACAAAAATTACCAACCATCAAGATGCCCAAAAATTAGTTGACAACATCCACAATTTTCTCACAAATGACATCAATATCATTGTCTATAATTTTGTAGATATGCTGAGCCATGCGCGCACAGAGATGGAGGTGCTTAAAGAATTGGCAGCAGATGAAACGAGCTACAGGAGCCTCACTGCCTCATGGTTTGAACATTCTCCATTGCATCAGGCATTGAAGAAAATTTCAGGAAAAAAAATGAACCTTATTATTGCAACTGATCATGGTAGTGTGAGAGTAAATTCGCCGCAAAAAGTAGTTGGCGACAAACAAACTACTGCCAACCTTCGCTATAAACATGGGCGTAATTTGAACTATGAACCCAAGGAGGTACTAGCCTTTCGCGATCCAAAGCTTGCTGGCTTACCTACACCTAATGTAAACTCATCCTTCATTTTTGCCCGACAGGATGGCTATTTATGTTATCCTAATAACTATAATCATTTTGCTAATTACTATAAAAACACTTTTCAACATGGTGGGGTAAGCCTCGAAGAAATGATTATACCAGTAGTACGCATGACTGGTAAAGGAGATGAATAATGAGTACCTAATAAAAGTGCAGTTGGCTACTTTTATTTTTTTATCAATGTTTCACTATTTTCTTCACTTCATTTATATCCTTACCGGTAATTTTTAGAAAATATATTCCCGAAGGCAAGCTTGAGATATCTATTTGATTCCTTTCCTGTTTTATGGAATTCTGCAGGATGGTTTCGCCTAAAACATTTACCATAGTTGCATTCAGCAGTGCTGAATTATTTTCTATTGTTATCAAAATTTTATCCTTTGCCGGATTGGGTGTTACTGTAATCAGGTTTTTAGGTCTATCAAAATCAAGAGTCCGAACTGGGGAATAACCTAATTTACCATTTCGGTCTATTTGAGCTATACGATAATAATTTAATCCTGCAAATGGTGAATAATCAATAATTGAATAAGAGGTAGTGCCAGAAGTATTGCCTGCAGAGAGCAACCTATTTATCTCATTAAAATGAATGCCATCTTTACTTTTTTCTACAATAAAATGATCGGTATTTGATTCTTGAAATGTTACCCAATTTAAAAGTGCTTCTTTATTTTGCTTCACCACATTGAAGGAAGCCCAAGTAAGTGGTAGCACCTCGCTTGTAATGGATGTAACAGTATCAGAAAGGCTTACAAGAGTACCGGCGCCATTAAATAGTTGGCCTAAATTATAAACTGCAGGTTCTTTATTTAATAGAATATCATCAACATACCAGCCGGTTCCTGCAATGGTATTATCTGTTACATACCGGAACCGAAAGGCTATATTTTTTCCCTCAAA
>JAFDXH010000192.1 GCA_018268075.1 Bacteroidota bacterium
GCTCAAACAGGTCAAGCGGATGGGCTAAGTATTCCAACTCAGCCAGGCTGGTGATTTCAAAGTTGAATGCCTGTGTAAGCAGCGAATCTTTTTCGGCTAACTTTTGAAGTTGCGACTGAAACTGATTCTGTACTTTGTATTCAAGGTTATTGGGTGTTGACTTTGGAAACTTTTGAAGTTTGCCGGTTATCTCCAAACCATCGGGATATTCCTTTTCAATTCCCTGCCTTGTTCTTCTCACGATGAACCGGTTGAGCAAGGGCGTGAGCTGTTCTTTTATTTGTTGATAGTTGATGAAGCCGCTTTCACGAATTTGTTTGCGCATGTCAGTTTGCAAAAGTTCCAACCGTTCTTTCAGTGTAAAATATTTTTGTCGGCCGCGGTCATAAAATCTGCCCAACTTGAAAATGTCTCCACCCGAACCCAGCATGATTTGATTGGTCAAATCAGCAAGTTGGTTGTTGATTGGCGTTGCTGTAAGTAAAAGCGTTTTTGCATTTTCATTTTCCTGCCTCCATTTAATGAATACATCAAAGCGTTGTCCACCCGATGCTCGCAGGTTGTGGCTTTCATCAAACACAAATAGACCAACCGGAATGGATTGGAGATTTTCACGAACATCTTTTATTTTCTCAGTATCCTGTAAACTGTAAATCTCAGGAATGTGAACCGTTCTGAAATCATCAAATGCTTTTCGCCACTGTTGAATTAAGCCTGCCGGAGCAATCACAACAACTCTTTGGTTCAGATTCAGTTTGTAATACTCAATCACTTTTATCGCAGTGTACGTTTTTCCCAAGCCTACAGAATCAGAAAGCATGGCAACGCCCTGACGTTCTAATTTTTTTATTAAACTGTTTGCATTTTGAATCTGAAATTTCAGCAATTGCGGTTTGCCTGATTCCGGATCGTCAATATTTATTTTATTTTCTTTTTCATCCATCAGGTCTTGTCCATAAATGCGATACAAAGCATGGATATACATTTCATACGGGCTAAAACATATTCCACCGTGCTTACTCAATGCAAGAATTTCTTCTTTGAAGACTTTGCTCCAATCTTCACTGTCCTTCCAGAGTTCTTCAAACCAGCTTCTGTGTGAAGGAAATTGGTTGAGATTTTTTCGGATAAAATTTACGGTTGCATTGTTGTCCTCTAATTGGTTCAGTTCAAGGTTTCCAAACATTCCCTGCCTGGTGAAATTGGAGCTTCCTATAATTCCAACGGCATTTTCTGAATCATTGCCAAAAATGTAACATTTGGCATGAAGGAAATTTCTGCGATAAACTTTGATTTGAATTTTTCCGGTGTTGGTTTCATTCATGTATTTCCCCAGTAAACCGGCAACCTTTTGGAATTCCTCTTTTAGTTGCAAGTCCTCCAAGTCTTTCTTCAAATATTTCTCGGGAAAATCAGGATCCTGTTGTACCGGGTTTCTGACCTGATACGTCTTTACTGAGGGTTCTTCTCCAAGCAATAACCGGAAGCTGGTATTTTCTCTCTCCAGAAATTGAGTGATTTCATCATATATCTCAACCATTCCCGGCAAATCCCAGTACCCTGTTGCAATGGAAAGGTGTGAATAGGAAGCGTCACTAAGCAACTCTTTCAGTACTTCCCCAAGCTGAAATTCATCCGATGAATTGTCTAATAACTTTATTCCTCTCCTCATTTTTTCAGTTTTTTGTTGGCAATTTTCATCGCCTGATAAGCAACTTCTGGTTCTTCCACAATGGTAGATTCAATTTTGTCAGCCAGCCAGAGCGTCAGGAGTTCTTCTTCATCTGCTTTTAGAAATTTTGCAATAGCTATTACTTGCTGCCGAGAGGCATTTCTTTCTCCTCTTTCAATTTTGCTGATAAGTGCAGTGTCCACTTCAAGATGCGCAGCAACCTGTCTTAGGAGCAAACTTTGTTGCTCTCTTAGTTTCCTGATTCTCTGCCCTAAATTGGTCACGTCGTTAGTATTTTAACTGGCTTGTCAAATTTTGTCAAATGTAGGGATAATATTGTAAAAAAATCAGCGGGAATGGACAGTGATGTTAAAAATAAATTTATAAAATGTATATTAAGATTAGACTAAAAGAAGTCTTCAGGTTTTTACCATTTTTCCCTTCAGTAAATGGCCCATTACCGAAAATAAGTTAGCTATAAGCAATTTGCAGTAAACGAATAAATATCCTGAATACTAATTTTAAGAATACCAGGTGCACACACCCGTCATGGAAATGGAGCGCTGTTCTCTACTACTTTATGTTGCCCCTCTCTTCCCTCAATTTGTGAAGATCCTGCACCGCCTGTTGAAAGGAGAATGGTTGCTTCAACATTTCTGCTACCGCTTTCTTTGCGGCATCGTTACGTTTCCGGCGATAATCTTCGTATTTCTTTTCTATTGGAAATAATGTCGGTTGCATAGTGCTTTATTAAATGAGTAGGTAACTGGTCTGCCTGCTATGGTACCAAGACCAAAGTTATTGATTTAATGACTGTCCTCCGGATTCTCGTAAGATCGGGAATTCTGTATTGATTCCTTGTCATACTTTTCTATGTGGTTCCTTTCGCTTTCAGCCACGAAGGCACGGAGGCACTAAGGTTCACTAAGTGTTTCTCTTGGTGTTTCTTGGCGTCTTGGTGCCCTGGTGGTTCTACACTTTATTCTCGCCACCAAGGCACGAAGGCACTAAGGCGGAAAAATCCTGATTGTCGTGGGTGGTGAAGGATATTATCAGGAAAGAAACAAGCCTGCGAGAAAAATTGTTACGGGTGACATCGTAGAAATCGCACCAAATGTAGAACACTGGCACGGAGCTGCTCCCGATAGCTGGTTTTCGCATCTCTCTATCATCTGCAATTCTCAAAACAATAAAAACACCTGGCTGGAGCCGGTGAGTGATGAAAGCTTTATGGAGGCGGTAGCTGAAAAATAAAGAAAGAACCGAGACCTTACGTACATCAAATACAAAACCGGATAACTAATATTTTTCCTTTCCTGTCGGATCTCGCAGAAGTTGTTACAGGATTATTCAGAAAGCAATTTAATTTTCGTTACAGCCATTTGCCTTTATTATAGATGGCTTCATCCCATCCAGTTGTTTTTATGGGCAAGGCTGATGACCTGGGCTTTGGAGTTTACATGCAGCTTCTCATAAATATTGGAAATATGCTTCCTTACGGTCAAAACGCTCAGGTTAAGCGCGGATGCAATGCGTTTGGCATCCCAGCCATTGATCATTTGCTGCAATATTTCTTTTTCTCTTTCGGTAATAAAATGGGGGAGAGCACCGACCTTGTTTTCTGAATGAATATTTGAACGGCTCAGCAACTGCAATGCTTTCCGCGCAATAGCCGGACTCATGGGAGCGCCTTCATCTTTTATTACACTCAGCATGGCTTCTTCAAGTTTAGCTGCATTTTCATGCTTGAGCAAATACCCGGATGCACCTGCTTTAATGGCCTCAAAGATCTTTTCATCATCATCAAATAC
>JAFDXH010000193.1 GCA_018268075.1 Bacteroidota bacterium
ACGCCTGTAAAACGGTACAGCAGCGGCATGTATGTACGCCTCGCTTTTGGCGTAGCTGCACACTTAGAGCCCGAAATATTAATTGTAGATGAAGTGCTGGCCGTAGGCGATGCCGAATTTCAAAAAAAAGCATTGGGCAAAATGAAAGAAGTATCACAAGGGCAGGGAAGAACGGTTTTGTTTGTGAGCCATAATATGGCGGCAATGCGAAAATTATGTAGCAAAGGGATATTACTAGTGAATGGCGCAATGGCAAATGAAGGTACAATAGATACGGTAATTGATGAATACACAAAAGATGGTAGTGCAAATAATTTTTTACAGGAGTGGGATATTTCAAATGCACCCGGAAATGAATTTATTCGCTTATTGAAAGCTAAAATTGATTTTGACAGATCTTCTGCATTGAAAACAAGTTCACCTTTTGCTGTTTGTTTTTCCATACTTTGTAAAACAGCTATGAAATTCAATTTTAGTGTAGTGTTGAAAAATTCGCAAGAAGATATCATCTTTAACTGTATTTCTGATGCTAAATTTATTGAGAAAGATAAAATCTATGAAGGAAGACTTGAAATTCCGGGAAACCTTCTCAATGATGGGCAATATAAAATTGATGCCTATTTTGTAAATACAGAATTAATAAAATCAATTTTTACAATATCGGATTTGCTCACTTTCGAAATAAAAGATGAAAGGGACATAACTGTAGGCTGGATTGGAAAATGGACAGGTGTGATACGGCCTAGCTTAAATTTTGAAATAAATGAATGATTACACGCATTTAAAATTAACGAAGGAAAACCAGGATATATATTTCCATTTAAAGAAAAAGGTAGAAATCGTTAAGGAAGAAACAAAAAATTTCAGAGGAAGGTTGCTGGATGTTGGTTGCGGAGTAATGCCTTATAAAGATATTATTTGTAAGAATGAGACTGTTACAGAATATGTTGGTGTTGATATTAAAAATGATATTTATCAAAAAGAAATAAAGCCACATTTTTATTGGAATGGAAAACAGCTTCCTTTTGAGAATGAAAAATTTGATTGCGCCATCCTGATTGAAGTGCTTGAGCATGTACCGGATGCAACTTCGGTATTAAAAGAATTATTCAGGGTTTTAAAGCCTGGCGCAAATGTTTTGATTACCGTTCCATTTTTGTGGAACCTGCACGATGTGCCAAATGACGAGTTTAGGTACACGCCCTTTTCAATGAAACGAATTTGTGAAAATGCAGGTTTTGTCATTGAAAAAATGGAAGGGTTGGGCGGATGGCATGCCTCATTAGCCACATCATTGTCAACTTTTGTTAGACGGGCGCCAATGAGTAAATTTCGGCGTAATGTTTTTAGTGTATTTTTTTTGCCAATTGTAAAATATCTATTTAAGGTTGATAGATTTAACTATAATTCAATGAATTTTTCAGAATCGCAAATGATTACAGGCCTGAAATGTGTATTAAAGAAGCAATAAAATATGAATATACACCTTGCTTTAGATGATAAATTTATAGATTACTTTATCCGGAGGCAAAGAAAGAATTTTCCATCCACTGATAATCGATATATTATTTGCTCCCACCAGTTTCCCTACAAACATGTTAAATCTTCCGGAGTAGAGTTGTGCTCTTTTAATGAAGATGAATTAAAATTTATTCTAAATAACAATAAAGTAAATAGGGTTTATATTCATTTCTTTACTTCATTTTTTTATAAAGTTATAAGTGAATTATCTCCCAGGGTAAAAGTTTATTGGATGTTTTGGGGTGGTGATGGTTTTGGATTCCCTGATATTTATCCAAAATTTTTGGATAAATACTCATTGGCTTTCTATAAAGAAAATTTTTATGAGGGTAAAAGCCATAAAATTTTAAATAGGGGATTTAGGCTAAAAAGTACATGGGAAAAATTTAATGATTTTAAAAAGAAACGGAAAGCTGCCCTGGATGCATTTAGAAGAGTTGATTTTTTTTGTCATTACCTTCCTTCAGATTACAAGTTATTAAGGCGTACGTTCAGAATGAAAGCACAACTGATAGATTTTTGCTACTGTAGTTATGAAGATCTTTGTTTTAGCGAAACTACACAAATTAATTCCAATAATATTTTTATTGGGAATTCTGCAAATGAAGCAAATAATCATATTTCACTTTTAAAAACTATAAAAAAGTCAAACTTAGTTTTTGACAAAATATATTGCCCGCTTTCGTATGCGGGGCATCCTGCATATATTGAAATGGTTATTAATAATGGGAGGCATTTATTTGGGGATAAATTTTATCCAATTTTAGAATTTCTAACTTTAAATGCGTACAATACTATTATTAATAGTTGTGGTAAGTTTTTTCATAACCATTATCGTTCTCAGGCATACGGTAATATTGTCTATCAGGTGCATATTGGAAAAGAAGTATATCTTAATGCAAAAAGCCCACTGAAATCATTTTTAAGAAAAAATCATATTCATTTAGGTACAATTGATAACAATGGTATTCATTGTGGAGGGAATGAATCAGAAAATAGGAGGCATCTACAGAACCTTCTTTCTGAAGATGAAATAAATAAAAAATATTCAAAGGTTTTTAATTGAAATAGTTTTGAATTATGAAGTTGGCTCCAATCATTTTATTTGTTTACAACCGCCCTAATCATACTAAGCAAACCTTAGAAGCATTAATGCAGAATGAACTTGCTGATAAGTCTGAGCTGTTTATTTATTGCGATGGCCTTAAAGAAAATGCTTCTGAAGAAGATAAACTCATTGAAAAAAAAGTAAGAGAAGTAATAAGAGAGAAAAAATGGTGTGGTTCAGTTCAAATTATTGAGTCTGATTTTAATAAAGGGCTTGCTGATTCAATCATTGATGGAGTTACTGAAATTGTAAACAGGTATGGAAGAGTAATAGTTTTGGAAGATGACATTGTTACATCTCAGGGATTTCTTAAATATATGAATGAAGCGCTGGAATTATATCTAGATAATGAACAGGTAATGCATATTTCTGGTTACATGTATCCTACAAACTATCAGTTAAATGAAACATTTTTTCTTCAAATACCATTGTGTTGGGGATGGGGAACCTGGAGTAGGGCATGGAAATTTTTTAATAGGGATACAAAGTTTCATTTTGAAGCATTTCAAGGAAAATGGCAAGCATTTAATAAAATGGGAGGCGATTTATTAGAAAATCAACTAAGACGCAATTTTGCAGGGTCTTTAAAAAGTTGGTTTGTTTACTGGCATTCCTGTTTGTTAATTCAAAATGGGTTTAGTTTATTTCCCGGAAAATCATTAGTTCAAAATATTGGTTTTGATAGCTCCGGTGTTAACAATGGAACAACAGATATGTTTCAACACGATAACTTGGTTAAAACTGTTTTAGTTAAAAGTATAGAAGTTTTTGAAGACGAAAATGGTTCAAAAGCGGTTAAGGAATTTTACGGTCCCAATAAAAATATTATGGGTAGTGGTAAAAATTTTGATTTTTCTTATAAAAAACTAATTCCCTTTAAGAATTTCTTCAAAATTAAGATTAGAAAAATTTTCCTAAAAATATTGCCAGAAATTAACTGGCATAATTTTGAGCTTAATAAAATTAAAGAACATCCCCCTACAACTTATGAAGTTAAACTAACTAAAGGGTACAATGTAAAGACAAACGAACCTTTTAAATTAAATGAAGTTATTATTGGCAATTATTCTTACATAGCCGAAAATTCTTTAGTATCTCAAACAGTTATTGGTAAATTTTGTTCTATTGGGCCAAATTTTTTGTGTGGGTATGGTGTTCATCCTTTAAATGGTATTAGTACTTCCCCAATGTTCTACTCTACCGGTAAGCAAAACGGCATGACTTTGTCAGAATCTGATAAAATTGAAGAAAGAAAAACTATTTACATAGGTAATGATGTTTTTATTGGAATGAATGTAACTATTCTTGATGGAATTACTATTGGCGACGGTGCTGTAATAGGTGCTGGTGCTGTAGTATCCAAAAATATTCCACCCTACGCAATTGCAGTTGGAAACCCCATTCAAATAATCAGGTATCGTTTTTCTGATGAGCAAATTGCCTCCCTGTTAAAAATTAAATGGTGGGATTTTTCGGAGGATAA
>JAFDXH010000194.1 GCA_018268075.1 Bacteroidota bacterium
ATATTTACTTTTGAAACCCTTCCATCTTCAGGTGCTGTGATAATTGAATAAGATAAATTTAATTTGGCATTTTCCACATTTACTTCTCTTTGCTTTACCATACTTTCTGCTACAGCAATACTTTCGGCAGTTGCATTTGATTGAGATGTTACCACCCCTGTCTGTGTGCTAGCCTGGTTTTTTTGTTGTTGTAAAATGAGTAATTGCTTTTCTGCCAGATCTTTTGCTGCTTGCGCCTGTTCAAATTGTTGCTGAGTAATAGAGTGGTCTTTTATCAGGTTTGCGTAGCGCTGATAATCCTGTGAGGCTCTTGTAAGATTTACTTTAGCTGATTCTATCTGTGCATCTACTGTTAGCACACCCGCCTTTGAACTGGAGATGGAAGATCTTGCTGCTGCTGTAGCAGCAAGGCTTGAGGATACATTGGCCTTAGCTGTGGCGAGCGCGGCTTCAGCATCATCTAACTTTAGCTTCAGGTCCCGGTCATCAAGAATAAGAAGGGTGTCGCCTGCTTTTACCAACTGATTGTCTTTTACCCTTACTTCCTGCACATAGCCCGATACACGGGGTATTACAGGAAGAATATCAGCTTCTATCTGAGCATCATCTGTTTCTTCATGTTTTTGGGAATGCTGGTATTTAGTAATTCCAAACCAACCACCTCCGATAATCATTACCGCCAAAATGATCAGGAAAACTTTGCTTCGCTTTTTAGGTGGCGTGGGCGATTCTTCGGGGGCTGTTATTTTTTTGGTTTCTATATCACCGTTATCTGTTTGCATAATGTTTATAGATTGTCTTTTTTATTTTAAAATGTTGTACTTGAACTTAAGGTGCCTGTCGTTTGTAATAGCTTATTGTAGGCGAGGTAAACATCCGCTTTGGCTACTGCAAGATTTATTTTGGATTGGAGTAATAATACATTTGCATCTAAGAGATCTGTAGTATTTACCAAGGCATTATCATATTTATTTTTAGTGATGCGGTAATTTTCTTGTGATTGCAATACCGCCTTTTTGTACACTTCAATTTTCTTTACAGTGAGCAGGTAATTTTCAAAGTCACGATTTACTTGTAGCCTCACATCGTCATCTAATTGAGCCTCAGTAGCCATTATCTCTTTTTCGCGTGCATAAGCCTGTTGTGTTTTTGCCTTATTTTTCCAGATGCTGGCAATATCATATTTTACACCTACACCTATATTTATAGCGTTGGTGATGCTTAGCACTTTTGGAATGTTTGCAGCAATGTATCCTCCTGTGAGTGCAATAGAAGGTAGTTTGTCTGCTTTGGCTATATCAATGGCAGCATGTGCTGCTTTTTGCCTGAAAGAAAGCGCCTGAATATCTTTTCTGTTTTGGATAGCCATTTGCTCGTAATCGCCAATGGTCTTCAGGGTTGTAATATTTTCAAATGAAGTACTATCAGTTTGTAATATCGTATGCTCTGGTAGCCCCAATAAAAGATCCATATTGATGGTAGCCATTCTTTTATTATTTTCTGCATCCAAAAGAGATAAAGAAATGTTTGAAGTCTGCAATTCAGCTTTTAGCAGGTCGTTCCTGGCAAGTAATCCATTTTGCTCAAGCCTGGAAAAAACAGAATCCCGTGTTTGAGATTGGTTTAGATTTTCTTTAACCACATTTACTGTAGCTCCGGCTTTATATAAATTAATATAGGCGTTGATGGTATTCAAGATGATGGCTTCTTTGTCGTTGGCCTCATCCAATATAGTTGCCTGTTGCAGATATTTAGCAGATTCTATCCCATATTTTATTTTGCCTCCGGTAAAAAGGGGATAGGATATATTGGCTGAACCATACATAGCCTGGTTTACAGATGGAAATGCGGAATTATGAGATGAGGTGTCGCTTCCACCGCTTAAAGCTTTTGTCTTAAGATTTAAATTGGGATGAGCCAGACGTAAATAGGATCCGGAAACTGAGGCGTTAGGCAATCTGTTATCCAGTGCTTGTTGTACATCTGCTGTAGCCTGTTCAATTCTGGCAGATGAAGCCTTAAGCTTGTGGCTGTTTTTAAGGCTGAGGGTAATAGCTTCCTGCAAGGTAAGCGGCCTTGTGTCCTGTGCTTTTACACTGATCCCGATTAGAATTATTAGCGCCAAAAGGGAAAATCTTTTTCTTTTATAACTTCCTGAAAGCATAGTTTTTATTTTTTTAATAAGTGATCACGCATTAAATTTTTTATATAAATGCTGATACGATCTTTTAAATTTTTATTTTGATATGGTTTGAAAGACTTTGGCTTCCCTAATATTTTTCTGCATAATGTATCTGATGTAAGCAAATAGTGGATTGTACCCAATAGGGTGGTCAGGGTAAGCTCAATATCTACTTGCTTAAATTCTCCATTGCTAATACCTTCCTCAATGATGTTTTTTATAGAAGTCACATTTCTAAGTAAAATATCACTTATTGCTTCTTTAAGCTGTGGCCTGTGCTGAAGCGCCAGTTCGCGATGCATAATGTGATGGAAATTAAGTCCTGAGAATTTTCTTTCGATAGTATTATCAATAATTATATCCATCTTTTCAATTCCCGAAAGCTGCTTATTATTGATGAGTTCTTCGAAAACCCCTTTGAGAAAAGAGGCGCGGTGCTCTACAATGCTTTCAAATAATTTTTCTTTACTACCAAAATAATAGTTAATCATCGCAACGTTTATGCCTGCATCAGCTGCAATATCGCGCACGGAGGTGCCTTCATATCCTTTTAGTGAAAAAAGTTCTATTGCCGAATTGATGATAGTTTCTTTCTTGTCCATTTATTTGATCAGGGGCGCAAAGTTAAACACTTGTTTAAAACTAAACAAATGTTTAATATTATTTTTTTGAGTAGGTAATTTTATTTTTTGGTTTCAGCCCAGCCTTCAGATAGAGAACTTGGTGTGAAACTGTTTCCCTTAATTTGTAATAATTATTAGTTGCAATAAATAATCCAGCTATGAAAAGTGGAAATTTGTGTGAGGATCTTGAACCCCAGCGCTGAGACCCCTGTCGGGATAATCAGCTATGACCATGCTATGACCAAATTGGTTTGAAAAAATCTTTTAATTTATGCTGTTTCTCCAAAAAAAGCCGGTATAAATTTTAGTTTACACCGGCTCTTTTATTAAATAATAAGAATACCTTATCCTTCCAGTGCCGCATCCATACTTATCTCTACACTTGCATTTAATGATTTTGAAATTGGGCAATTTTCTTTAGCGTTCTTAGCACATTCGTCAAATTTTTCTTTGGAAATGCCCGGAACTTTTGCTTTCACTGTAAGGTGCGATTTTGAAATAGCGCCGGCTCCAAAAGTGATATCACATTTGGTGTCTATATTATCTGCGGTAAAGCCTGCTTCGCTTAGCACTATTGCAAACTTCATGCTGAAGCATCCGGCATGGGCTGCTGCCACTAACTCTTCCGGATTAGTGCCGTCTTTGGCTTCTCCAAATCTTGTGGCAAAAGTAAAAGGTGCATGATCTAAAGCTTTTGTTTCTGTGGAGATAGTTCCTTTTCCTTCTTTTGCACCTTTCCACTGTGCATTTGCATACTTACTCATGATTTTATTTTTTATGGTTATAAATGATTAATCTTTTTTCTAAGGGTTTTTATTTAATGATCCTCTGGTGGTTTGGTGCCCATTATTTTATCAATTTTTTCCATTATTTCGGGAGTTAATTGATTCATCACATCCAATGCTTTCAGGTTTTCAGTAAGTTGTTGTTTTTTCGTTGCCCCCAAAATAGCGGTGGTAACGTTGGGGTTTTTAATGCACCATGCAATTGATAATGTAGCTAAAGGAACTCCTATTTTCTTTGCGAGATCGCCCAATTTTTTTACTCTTTTTATTTTATCTTCTGTTATCCACCGGTCTTTGAGCCATGTAAGTTCATGTAGTGATAAGCGCGAACCCTTTGGTATTCCATCGTTGTATTTCCCGGAAAGAATACCTGTAGCCAATGGGCTCCAAATAGTGGTTCCCAAGCCTACTGTTTCATATATGCGGGCAAAATCTTTTTCCACTTTATATCTTTCGAATAGATTATACTGTGGCTGTTCCATTGTAGGCCCTATCAATTTATATTCTTGAGCTACACGGTGGGCTTCCATGATTTCTACACCGGTCCATTCGCTGGTACCCCAATATAATATTTTTCCTTGCCTGATCAGGTCGTTCATTGCCCATACTGTTTCGGCAATGGGTGTATGTATATCTGCACGATGGCAATAGTACAGGTCGAGATAGTCTAACTGAAATCTTTTAAGTGCATCATTGCAGGCTTCTGTAAGGTGCTTGCGGCTTAGCCCTTTTTGATTAGGCTTATTATCTTTTCCGTACAATCCGAAAAAGGCCTTGGAGGATACTACATAAGATGAACGATCCCATTTTTTATTTTTCAGCACCCGCCCCATCATTTTTTCACTTTCGCCGCCTGCGTATGCCTCACTATTGTCAAAAAAATTTACACCCTGATCGTAGGCTATTTGCATAAGATCGCCCGCCATCTTATCATCTATCTGCTTTTGAAAACTTACCCAACTGCCAAAACTTAAGGCGCTTAGCTGCAAGCCCGATTTTCCCAAATAACGATATTCCATATTTACATGTTGATTTATTGAAAGGTATTATATCCAAAGCAAAAAACCTATTCAGGAAATTCGCCGGAAGATACCCTTACAAATCCTTTGCCATTTGTAATGTGCCAACTTGTAAAATCCTGTGGAGCATCTAAGCCGTCGCCATCAATGATTTGAGTAGGGGTGCGAATGCGCACTGGTTTATTTGTGTAGAATTCATGCCCAATAGCGTTGCGATCCCAGTACAATTCCTGACAATAAAGGGTATCGCCTTTTATATTAAATACAACTACACTATCTCTGAGAAATACCTTGCTCTCACTTTCAATGTATTTAGCATAGCGGGCATCTAATTTGCTTTCTACCTTTAAGCTATCATTAAAAAAATCGGCGTGTATTGATTGGGTAAACTCTATAAATGGAATGGCCTCTTGATGGCGAAGCATTAAAGGTGCAGTGATGCGTGCAGTGGTTTTTTCGCCAGTGGTATATAGGATAGAAACGCCTTTGGCTACTTCTATTCCGCTTTTTTTTGCCGCAAATTGATTGAGTTGTTGCTTAGAATTCTCACACGATGAAATGCAAAATAAAATTATGAACAAAATTAAAACACCCCACCGATGAATGGCTTTGTTCATAATGCCCACAAATTTAATCATTACTTCTATTGATACTTTTGCCTGCGGAACCATACATCGCTTAAAGAAAAGCCTACACCTATCTTATACTGGTTTTCTGTGAGGTTATTTAATTTGTTGCCTCGATTGCCATATTCAAAACTAAGATTCATTACACTATACTGAAGATCATAGAATGAATGTTTCAATTTTAGTGGAAGAGCAGCGCCAAGGCTAATGGTATAAACCGGAAGATTGTTGTCAATATTTATATAATCTGTTCCAAAAGAAAAACCTGCTCTGTATTTTACAAAATTAAAATAGCCTGTAGCGGTAGCGCTTCCCGGAAAATATTGAACTCCACCTTTGGCAATCCAACTATTTTTTACAAAATCCGGTTGGCCAAAAAATCTGTAATCTTTCCAGTTGGTAACTTCTAAATCTGCACCAACTAATAAGTGTTCGTTTTCAAAAGCAAAACCTCCGCCAACTGTTGAAGGTAGAGTCACTTTGCCTTTTTGATCTTTTAACTCAAACACACTATCTACCCGTACAGGCGACCCGTCTGTATTATAGCTAAAGGTTTCTCTGAGATCATCGCGGCTGGCATTATATTGCTTTTTCAAAGTGCCATAAACACCCAGCCTTAATAAACTTTTATCCGTTATTTTAATAGCATATTGAGCGCCCAGATTTAAAAACATTCCGCCAAATGTGGAAGTGGTTTGATAGTTGGCTTTGTAATAAGACACTGTGTCATTACTGAATGAAGCACGGGTGTCATAATCTTTATTGCCAAAAAGGTAGCCTGTATTAAAGCCTATACTGAAATTTTTTATTTTAAGTGCAGTTCCAATGAAGCCTTCATTAATACCACCGTTGCCTTCATATAAAGTTTCTGTGCTATCTATAGCATTCCGGCCTGTATTTAATATTTTGTAATTGATCCTTGTTATTGGTTTAAGGCCAAAATTGATGCTCCAACTGGTTTTATTCTTAAATGCTTTCTTATTCCCATTGAGTAGTGGAAATGCTACTTGCAGGTAAGAAATAATTCCATAATTAGATTTGAAATTTCCAATAGGGTTTTTGCTTTTTAAATTTAGGCCATCATACTCTATGCCTACATCCAGCGTGGTATATACCAGCGAAGCAGGGGCAGCAGGGTTTAATGTGTTTACAGTGGTAATGTCTGAAACACCGGCTGAAATACCTCCCATTCCGCGGTTTGCAAGATTCCCCTGCGGCATTAGATTACCCACTCCATATCTCGAATAGGGTGAATTTTCCTGTGCCATACACATCATTGGAAGTGAAAGAAGGACTAAGCAGAAAATTCTATATGTTGATTTCATGTGCAATTTTATGTGTTGATTTTTTCTGTCAGATGCAATGCCTGATATGAGGTTCCAGTTAGTATGAGCATTGTATTATGGCATTTCATGATTGAAGTGACTTATAGCGTATAACCCTTTTAGAATTAAAGAGGGGTCGGCAAATATCTTGTTTTTAAGATGTTGAGCAAAATTGACTGTATCGCCACCGGTTAAAAGCACGTTAAATTTCTCAAATTTTTCCTTGTACGCGTTTATTATTCCATCAATCTCGGCTGCCATTCCGAGTAAAACGCCACTTAAAATGTTGGTTTTGGTATCGTACCCTATTAGCGGAAAATTCCAATCTGCATTTACTTTTGGCAAAAGGGCAGTAAGGTCATGCATTGATTTAAACCGCATTTCCATACCGGGCGAAATGCTTCCGCCAATAAAGTGATGGTATTTATTAATAAAATTATAGGTGATGCAGGTGCCCAATGAGATTACCAGCGTATTTTGATTTTTATAAAAAAATGTTGCAAAAGCTGCTAAAGCGATACGGTCGGCCCCCATGGTTTCCGGCTTGCTTACAGGAATTGAAAATGGCAATCTTGTGGAGGAGTTGAGCACAATCATGCGTGTTTGCTCGCCCAGCAATTTTTCTATCTCTTTATCATGAGGTATTACTGAAGAAATAATTGAATATTCAGCCGGATATTTTTTCAGGATGTTTTTAATAGATAAAAGCACTTCCGACTCTAAAATAATCACTTCGGTAAGTTGATCTGCTACAAAAACACCACATTTAAGCCGGGTGTTGCCAAAATCAAAACATAAAGTAGTTGTACTCAAAAAAATATTTTTAGTTGATATTAAATCCGGTAATATTTTTAAAATGCCCGTTTAATTTTATTTTCTCTTTGAGCGCCTCCATCTCTGCTACTACCGGTATTACCTGCGCCAAATGTCTTTTCAGATACTCCTGTCTTTGTAATTCATTCATTAGGCAAAGTAAATCGTATTCCTGCTGCAAGGTAAGCCCGGATTGATGTGCTACATCATAACTCCAAAGATCTTTATCCTCTTTTGGAAATTTTTTTTCCACCTTTAAAATTCCATGAAGATATTTTAAACGATCAATTACTTTATTCATTAACAATCTTTTGCCATACTCATGGTTTTCAGGATAAGTTACAATAGCGCCACTATACATTTTGTCTGGCATTTGATGTATGGGTTCTAAAGTTCTGAAAACCTTTTCGCCAATAGTTTTTATATCCATTTCGCCATTGTCATAGGTTTTGGTAACTTCTACAATACGAATGGTAGTACCCATTTCCATGATCTCATCCTGAACTACCACGGGGATGCCAAAAACTTTTTTTCCTTTTATACAATCATTGATCAACTGTATATATTGAGGTTCAAAAATGTGAAGGTTCAGATTTTCATTCGGATATACTACTATGGAAAGTGGAAATATGGGAATAAAATTGGTCATTGGGTATTTTAGTTACTGCAAATTAACACTATTCTGTTTTTTTTCTTACACAGAGCACCACGGAGTATTACACGGAGTTCCATGGAGGATTTTCTTCACTCTGTATAGCTCTGTGCTTCTCTGGTTTTTCTCTCTGAAATATTTTTCTCTTTCACAGAGCACCGCTGAAGATGTTTGCCAAATGTTCAATCGGCATTTAATTATAAACACACCCGAAAAATGTACCTACTTTGTCTTTGGTTTTAAAATAGATGGATTATTTTTAAAGCAACAGTGAAAAAAAATAATCACCTTAGCGATCATTTTGCAATGGTATGCTCATGCCTCAAAAACAGGATATTAAGATTTTGAAAAACCAGATAGAAAAAATTTCCAACATATTAATAAGTCGCACCGATAGCATTGGCGATGTGGTGCTTACATTGCCCCTTGCGGGAATGTTGAAGCAATTAATCCCTGAAGTAAAAATTGGTTTTTTAGGAAGAAAATATACTGCCCCTATTATTAATGCATGTGAGTTCGTAGATGAATTTATTGATGTAGATGATTTTTTGAATAGCAGGCCAACCATTTGTGGAGAGAGCATTCAATGCATTCTTCATGTATTTCCAGAAAAGCAAATTGCAGCCCGCGCTCAGCAACTGCATATCCCATTGAGGGCAGGAACGCGCAATAGGCTCTATCACTGGCTTACATGCAATAAAAAGTTTTCACTCAGCAGAAAAAAGAGTTTCCGCCATGAGGCTTTGTTGAATCTTGAATTTTTGAAAGTATTTCACTTTTCGCCTGTTGCTTCCATAGAGCAACTCTATCCTTATTTTGGTCTTAATAATTTAGAACCTTTGAGCGCCGAATATGCAAGCCTTCTTAGCAAGTCAAAGTTTAATTTAATCATTCATCCCAAATCACAAGGGAGCGCACGAGAGTGGCCTATCCAATATTTCTCTCAATTGGTTCGACTGCTTGATCAGGATAGGTTTAAAATTTTTATATCAGGCACAGCAGCAGAGGGTAAGCTTATGCAATCCTTTATGAGGGAACACATAAATGAAGTAACCGATATTACTGGCGCAATGAGCCTTACTCAGTTTATTTCGTTTATACACCACTGTGATGCACTGGTAGCTAACAGCACGGGGCCTTTGCATATTGCAGCAGCACTGGGTAAATATGCTTTGGGTATTTATCCCCCTATATGGCCTATGAACCCGGTAAGATGGGCACCTGTTGGTCCACACGCGAGTGCATTTGTGATGAATAAAAATTGTGATGATTGCCGCTACCAACCATCGGGGTGCCATTGCATTAAGGAGCTAACCCCACAAATAATTGCAGAAGCTTTATCGGATGCAGCAGGCAAACAGAAAAAATAACCTGCTTATGAATGTGTAAAAGCAGATTTTAATTTTTTATAAAAAATATTCATTTTATTTCCAAAACTGAGAGTTTGATCTTTTAGCGGCCCATCAAATGGCTTCCCTCGTCTTAAAAATTTTGTTGAAAAAATATTTTGTGTGACACCCCATTTACCCAAAAAAATGTAATAGCCTCTGGGTTTTTTTAATCTCCTGAGGGATATAGAACCAAAATGATAAACTTTGCTTTTGCTCAATCCTTTGAAATAACGTACTCCCATTTCCCAGAGTTTTTTAGAAAAATCTGGATCAGAATATAACCCGGGCGAAAATTCGATGCTATAGCCTCCTGCAAGGTCCCATACATCTTTATGAACTACATTGGGCGGCCATGTAGCGCCCAGCCAGTCGGGCATTTCCAGCGATTCAAAATTTGTCAGTAGTGCCTTTTCATCAAATGTGTGAATATCGGTTCCAAAATTTTTTACGAGGGCACAGGGATGGTTTCTTCTTGGCTCTATAGCAGTAGAAGAAAGAAAAAACCAATTATGCCCGATAGATAAAATTTCATCGTACAGTATCTTGTCCCATCCGGGGCAGGCGTACATGTCGTCATTCATGAATACGATATAATCTGTATAAGCTAAGGTGCGCGCGGCATTGAGGGCATAGCATACACCTACATTCTCTTTCGCATATAGGTAGTCTATACCGGATTGCTGGTGCAGCCAATCAAATGTGCCATCTATTCCTTCATTTACAAACACAATTAACTGATGTGCATAGGCAGAATTTTTTTTAATACTTTCAATGCATAATTTTAAATATTCAAGATTGTTCCAAGTAGGGATCAATATGGAAAATATGGCCTGAGGATTGGGCGTAGTACGGTAGCTGGTAAGATTGCAATCAGGAAGATGCATTTTAAATAATTTAAAGAAAAGAATTTACCTTGTTTGTAAAGTTGGTAAAAATAATAACAAAAGAAGAACAGTATGGATGAAAGAAGAAAAGATCAGGCAGTGGCAGATTTTAAAAAATTATCCAGAACAATTTCACTTGTAGAAAATGAAGTGAAGGGCTTTGAAGAAATTCTTCAAAAATTGAAACCTTCTGCCTCACTGATCATTGGAATAACCGGTGCGCCAGGCGCTGGTAAAAGCTCACTGGTAGATGGACTGGTAGAGGAGGTAGTGCGTGATGGCAAGTCAGTGGCGGTGTTATGTGTAGATCCCTCTTCCCCATTTTCTCACGGGGCTGTTCTGGGCGATAGAATCAGAATGAGCTCATGGTATGCCACACCCGGGGTTTTTATTAGAAGTATGGCCACCAGAGGTGCATTGGGCGGCCTCAATCATAAGATCATAGAGGTGTGTGATGTGCTGCGAGATGCATCCTTTGATTATATTATTATTGAAACAGTGGGTGTAGGGCAGAGCGAGGTGGATATTGCAGCATTGGCAGATATTACCATCGTGCTGCTCACGCCTGAGGGTGGCGATGCTATTCAAAATATGAAGGCGGGTATTATGGAGATTGCAGATATTTTTGTAGTAAATAAAAGCGACCGCCCCGGTGCAGAAATTTTTTATAACAACCTGAAAAAGATGCTGAAAGCTGCACGAAAGGGCGATGAGCCAATCCCGGTAGTACAAACAACCGCTTCGCAAAAAAAGGGAATTGGTGATTTGTACGGCATGATTGCAACAAAGAATAGCCGCACAGATGCTCAAAACAAATTAGCGCTACTTTCTGAAAAGGCATGGAATATTATAAAGGAAAATAAAGTAAGAAATATTGATCGTAAGGCCTTGGTGAAATCTCTTGCAGAGGAAATGAGCAAAGAGCATTTTAATCTTTACAGATTTGCAGCAAAATATTTCTGACTATTTTCTGCTAAATTTTAGGGACTACCGGAATACAGGAAAACTTACTCGTCTTTATCTACATGTTGATTGCTGCGATACCATTTGTAACCAAGCACCCCCACTGCCAGATAGGGGATGGCCATTAAATAAATAATGCCTGTATTAAATCCTTCTGCAGGTTTTGTGCCCATTTGCATTACTGTTTTGCTACAGATGGAGCATTGCGCATAAGTGCTATTAGAAAAGAATGAAGTAAAAAATAAAAAAGAAAAGAGGATAATTAATTTTTTCATGGCTGTTAAAAATGTAAAGGTAAGGAATTGCATGAAATGAATTTGGCTGCAATTGCATACAGAAGATTTGCCACTAAGGCGCTAAGAAGATTGGCCACTAAGGCACTAAGAAGATTTGCCACTAAGGCACTAAGAAAGTAAGGAGCACAAAGACAAAGAAGAAGGAAATAATAAACCTTCTTGTCTTCTTTGCCTTGGTTAGTGGCACACGAAACAAGAAGCGGAATAGATGGTTCCAAGGCACAGATACGCTTTGCACAAAGCCTTGCTGCATATCTGCATCAGCTTGATTTGCCACTAAGGCGCTAAGAAGGGAAGTGGCGCTAAGAATATTGGCCACTAAGGCACTAAGAAGGGAAGGAGCACAAAGAAGAGAAGGAAATAATAAACCTTCTTGTCTTCTTTGTGTAAAACACTCACCTTTATCAGGCCTCTACCTTCTGGCTCTTCTGGGTTTTCTTTCTTTCGTCTTCATTGAGTATCACCTTGCGCATCCTTATAAATTTGGGCGTTACCTCTATGCACTCATCATGCTGAATGTATTCCATACATTCTTCCAGCGTCATTAATGTTTTAGGCGCTATGCGCGATGCATCATCTGCACCACTCGCGCGGTGGTTGGTTAGTTTTTTAGGCTCTGTAGCATTTACTACCAAGTCGCCCGGCTTTATATGTTCTGCTATTATTTGCCCTACATATACTTCTTCGCCCGGATCTACAAAAAACCTACCTCTGTCTTGCAATTTATCAATTGAATACCCGGTAGTTTTTTCCTGATTTTTTGAGATAAGCACTCCATTGCTTCTGCCCGGTATATAGCCTTTCCAAGGTTTGTAATCTATAAAGCGGTGCGCCATTACAGCCTCGCCTGCTGTATTGGTAAGCATATTAGAGCGAAGGCCTATCAAGCCTCTTGAGGGTATTTCAAATTCGAGGTGTTGCATCTCACCTTTGCTTTCCATAATGAGCATTTCGCCTTTGCGTTGGGTTACCAGGTCTATTACACGCCCGCTATACTCAGCAGGTACATCTACCACTAAGTTTTCAAATGGCTCGCACTTTTGTCCGTTAATTTCTTTTATGATTACCTGTGGTTGCCCTACAGTAATTTCATATCCCTCACGGCGCATGGTTTCTACTAAAATACTCAGGTGCAATATACCACGGCCATATACCATAAAGCTATCGGCGCTATCTGTAGCGGCTACACGAAGCGCAAGATTTTTTTCTAATTCTTTTTCTAGGCGGTCTTTCAGGTGGCGAGAGGTTACAAATTTTCCATCGCGGCCATAAAAAGGTGAGTTGTTGATGCTGAACTGCATGTTCATCGTAGGTTCATCTACGCTTATTACCGGCAGGCTTTCCGGATTATCAAAGTCGGCCAAGGTTTCACCGATATTAAAACCTTCTACCCCCACTACGGCACAAATATCGCCGGCTGCTACTTCCTTTACTTTCTTTTTTCCAAGCCCTTCAAAAACATATAATTCTTTTACTCTTGTTTTTTGTACACTTCCATCCAGCTTCATCAGCGATAGCGGTTGATTTTCTTTTATCACGCCGCGGGCTATTTTTCCTACTGCTATCCTGCCTAAGAAAGAAGAATAATCCAAAGAAGTAATCTGCATTTGTAAAGTGCCTTCTGCAGCATCAGGCGGTGGTACCTTTTCCAGAATGGTATCCAACAGCGGGAAAATGTTATCAGTTGGTTCCAATGAAGTATTCATCCAGCCTTGCTTGCTGCTGCCATAGATGGTAGCAAAATCTAATTGCTCTTCAGTAGCATCCAGATTAAAAAATAATTCAAATACTGCATCATGCACTTCATCTGGGCGGCAGTTGGGCTTATCTACTTTATTAATTACTACTATCGGGCGTAGGCCAAGTTGCAAAGCCTTTTGTAATACAAACCTTGTTTGAGGCATTGGCCCTTCAAAAGCATCTACTAATAATACCACGCCATCTGCCATCTTTAGCACGCGCTCTACCTCACCGCCAAAGTCACTATGGCCGGGCGTATCTATCACATTTATCTTTACTCCTTTGTAGGTTACCGAAATGTTTTTACTAAAAATAGTAATGCCACGCTCTCTTTCCAGTTCATTATTATCCATGATCAGTTCGCCTGATTCTTGGTTTTCGCGAAAGATGTTGGTGCTATGTAAAATTTTATCAACCAGAGTAGTTTTGCCGTGGTCAACGTGGGCTATAATAGCGATGTTTCTTATTTCCATATATAATTTTTCCCCATTATTTTACGGGGATTTTTTTTAAAGGGTGCAAAGGTACGTTAAAACGGGCTTAAATCAAGGATAAAGTAGAAACTTAACAGTTCAAAATTTTAAGCGGCCAAATCATTTTAAAAAAGTAGTTGGAAAGCAGTATTTTTTAAGAAACGTAAAAATATTTAAGGCTTGCATTAATATGGTGCATCAACGTATATTTCTTATCTACAATATTATTTTCTCAATTGCTTTTGCAAAGTAGTAGGGAAAATAAAATGGCGGCTAAAAATTTATCAAAATATCTATCTGAAACTTTGGGGATGATAAAAACATCATTAAGTGAATGCAGATTTTTCCCAATCAATTACATTTGCAAAATGCAACAGGAATTACCACCCACCCCGGGAATGCTTTGGAGCCTCTTTAGCCTTAAGTGCCCACGATGCCGCCGGGGAAAAATGTTTGTGCATCCCAATCCTTACAAAAAATTCAGTTTGAGCTATCTACTGAAGATGTATGATGACTGCCCCGTTTGTAAGCAGCGTTTTGAATTGGAAACGGGCTTTTGGTATGGTACCGGGTATGTAAGTTATGGGCTTACTGTAATGCTTTCTATATTCACCTGCATATTATGGTGGCTCATTATAGGGTTTTCATTAGATGATAACCGGCTACTATATTGGGTTATTTTCAATGGTGCTCTGGCCATTATTCTTCAGCCGTGGCTCATGCGGTTTAGTCGCGTATTGTATTTATATTTTTTTGTAAAATACAATCCGAGGTATGATAAAGAACCTACCGTAAAATTTACCTGATGGGAATCTGCAAGGGTTCATTTCAAATAGTTGCCCCCACCACTCACCTGTAGTACAGCAATGCTACCATTTGAAATGCACCCAATATAATTTTGCCAAAAGATTTTAAAAAGGCACGTTCACTTTCAGGCTAAAATTTCTTCCCATATTATAAATGCCATCATGGCCTGTAAAATTTCCGGGGTAAGGCTCAAAATATTTTAACCGGTTAAGATTAGACTGATATGCTTTATCTGCCAGATTATTACCCATGATCATCAAATTAAGAAAAGGTTTTTCTTTCTTATTCAAAAATGAAACTCCAAGCCCTGCATTGATTAACTGATAGCCGGCTGTTGGGGTTTCTGTATTATTGGCCGCATATATTCTGTTTTGGGCCGCATACATTTCATATTGAAATTTTACAAAAGCATCCGACATTCTTTTTCCGATTTTTTTAATAGTAGCTCTTAGTTCTGATTGGGTGTGCAGTGGCGGAATAAAGGGAAGATATTTTTCGTCTTCATTGATTTTTACATTGTTGTTGCCAAGGTTTTTTCCATACACAATAGATAATGAGTTTTCAAAGTGCAACCAATCCAGTGGGTGGGGGTGAATATCTATAGATAACTCACCGCCATAAAGCCTGGCATGCGATTGTACAAATTGGAATGTTTGATTGCCCGGTACAATTATGGAGTCTTGCCCGGCACTGTTCACCAGTTTCTGATTAAAAATAAAATTGCGCACATCATTATTAAACACATCTGCATTGATGGTAACGTGTGCACTGTTGAAACTAAGCCCCAGGTCTTCCTGAATATTATACTCAGGATTAAAATTATTATTGCCCAACTGGTAGATATTAGTACCCGGATGTACACCACCTGATGCAATCTCTGAAATATTGGGTGCGCGAAATCCTTTGCCAATATTGGCTTTCATGCTCAGGTGTTTATTGAAAACATAAGACACTCCAGCGCTGCCACTCCAGCCTGAAAAGGTATGCTTGTAGGCATTAAAAACTTGGTGGGCGCCAATAGTACTGGAAGGTACAGCTTTATCAAATCCACTACTGGCGTCGGTAGCTACATATAATGCATCGTTATTAAAATAGCGTACATCATACCGGATACCACCTGCTATATCCAGTCGGCTAAATGATTTCTTTGCATAAATAAAAGGGCCTATATCTGTTTGATGATATCCGGGAATGATAAAATCAGTACCCTTGCTCACATTGTTTTTTTGTAACATTCCATTCAGTCCGGCAGTAACGCTCATACCGTTGGATTCATGAAAATAATATTTTGTGTCGTAGGTAAAAGTGTTCAGCAAAAGATTAAGCCCTGCAATATTAGCTTCTGGGTGGCTAAACTCTTGCCGGCTGCTTTTTTGAAAAGCGAGATTGACTGCAAGCCGCCCTTTTCCCAAAAGAAAAGTATTGGTAGTGTACGCACGAAAATGATTAACCAACTGATGCAAGGCGGAAATTTTATAGGAAACCAATTCTTGGTCACTCACAATAGGTCGGTAAATATCGTCTTCAGTTATTTGCTTTGTAAATTTTCTCGTAGCTGAGTCGCGGCTACCATCAGGTATTTCCTGAAGGTCGTTGAAAAAAGAAACAGCAAGTTTACTAAAACCCCATTTTTTATTAACACCCAAATAGGCGCTTGCATCAGTTTCTGCATAGCCAGTATTGTACACTCGGCCATCGTATTTATTTTTATAGTTGGTAGCCATCTTGTGGGTAAAGGTGCCACCATAATAGAAATCGTTGGGGTGTGCTGCAAGCGTTAAAGAATTTTCTATCAGCCTGTTATTTGTTTGATATTGGCTCATAAAATTTCCAACAAAGGTACCCAACGGCGGAGCTTTGCCGGGTAGCATATTGATCACTCCTGCTATGGCATCGCTTCCATAAATCAAGCTGGCGGGGCCTTTTACTACTTCTACTTTATCCACAGTGTTTTCATCTATTTCTATTCCATGCTCATCGCCCCACTGCTGCCCTTCTTGCCTTACGCCATCGTATAGTGTGAGTATGCGGTTAAAGCCAAGCCCGCGAATAAATGGTTTAGATACATTGGGCCCGGTAGTCACTTCACTTATGCCGGGTACGCGCGCTATTGCATCAATGATATTGGTGTTAAGATTTTGTTGGAGCAATTGCCGGTTAATGGCAATTACAGGTATAGGGTTGCGCTTGATAGCTGTAGCTTTAGAAGTGCCAGTAATTACAATTTCATTTTCTTCTGTTGCTGATATTTCAAGAGAAAAATTTTTGTGCACATTGCTATTGAAACTGATATTCTGTGCAATGTTTTTAAACCCAATGTACTGTACCTGTAATAGAAAAGTACCATTAGGAATATTGTTTATTTCATAATTGCCTAAAGAATCTGCTACAGACCCTTTTTTCAGGTCAGCAATATATACACTTGCGCCGGGTAAAGCATTCCCTGTATTGGATAATATTTTTCCTTGTATCATATACCTGCCGGCATTCTTTTGGGCCAGTGTGTTTAGCGAAAGAAAAATAAATAGAGGCGATAGTAAAAATATTTTTAAATGGGGCATATAATTAAGATTTAAAAAACCTGATAATTCGCAATTGCGAAAGCTATTTGTAAAAAAAACGAGGGTTTATTAAACCAATGCCGGAGGGCCGCGCGAATCTCTGTGGAGTACAATGTACAGCTTGTATTCTTGCTTTTTAATTGAAGCAAAGGGTAGCCAGGAAATAGTGTTGGCAATAAAGTAAGAATTTATTGCGGCATAAAAAGGTGTTGTTACTACGTTTGCATTGCAATGACAATCAATGCCAGCCGCGGTGAGCGTGGTTTGTTTTGAATCATGATTGGTAGAAACAATACAATCAGTATGGTTGGCAAACAGGCTATGCAATATTTTTACAGGCGTAACGCTTAGCAAAAAAAATGCAAGCAGTACAGAGCCAAAACTTCGGCGATATGTATTTACGATCTGTAAAATCATGATAACAGAGAGACAAAGGTAATAAGTGGTTAAGCATTATTGTTACCATTTGTCAAATGATTTTTTAAAAAACGGAATAATTTTTGTTAAAAAGTTGATCACTATCCGATTTTGGATAATTACAATAAAACAAGTTAAAATGCCAATCGTAAAAGTTATTGAAGTAATTGCCTCTTCCGACAAGAGTTTTGATGACGCCATTAAAAATGCTGTAGCTGAAGTGTCAAAAACAATCAAGAATATTGATTCTGTTTATGTAAAAGACTTTAAAGTGCATGTAGAGGATAATAAGGTAAGCACCTATGGCGTTATTTGTAAGGTTTCATTCAGGGTAGAAGCCTGATAAAATCACCATGAAAAATAAAAAAGGGGAGTAATGGCTCCCTTTGTTTTTTAACAAACATTTCGGGGCACTGAAAAAAAATCCATTCGGTACTTCGTAATTTGCGCCCATCCTATAATTATATTTGGAATAAAATGGTACAGACAGCAGAAGACATCAGGCTATTAAATGAAAAAATTAATCATTCAGCCACTTTTATAGATAAGATACATAATGAATTAGGCAAGGTGATTATTGGGCAGCAGCATATGGTAGAGCGATTGCTTATTGGCCTACTGAGTAATGGGCATATTTTGTTAGAAGGCGTACCCGGTCTGGCTAAAACCTTAGCCATTAAGTCGCTTGCGCGTACCATCAATGCTCAATTCAGCCGTATTCAGTTTACACCCGACCTGTTACCAGCCGATGTGGTGGGCACTATGATTTACAATCAACAAAAAAATGAATTTGTAGTGCGCAAGGGGCCCATTTTTGCAAATTTTATCTTGGCTGATGAGATAAACCGTGCTCCTGCTAAAGTGCAAAGCGCCTTATTAGAAGCGATGCAGGAAAGACAGGTTACCATTGGCAATCAATCTTATTTTCTGGAAGAACCGTTTCTTGTATTGGCTACACAAAACCCGATAGAGCAGGAGGGCACTTATCCACTGCCTGAGGCCCAGGTGGACAGGTTTATGCTAAAGGTGATTATAGATTATCCGAGCAAAAGTGAGGAGCAATTAATTATAAGGCAAAATGTATTAGGCGGCTCACAGCAGCCAATAAACGCAGTAGTATCCTCGCAGGAAATATTAAATGGGCGGCAATTGGTGCGCGAAGTATATATGGATGAAAAGGTAGAACAATACATTATTAATATTGTTTTTGCCAGCAGGTATCCAGATAAATATAATCTTGCTAAGATTAAACCTTTAATTGGTTTTGGAGGCTCGCCGCGTGCAAGTATTAATCTGGCGTTGGCTGCCAAAGCTTATGCCTACTTAAATAAAAGAGGCTATGTAATTCCGGAAGATGTACGCAATATTTGTAAAGATGTACTTCGCCACCGCATAGGGCTTACCTACGAGGCAGAAGCTGAAAATGTAAAAGTTGAAGATATTATAGATGAAATTATAAAGGCTGTAGATGTACCATAAAATGTATTTTTTAAATCAAAATTCATAGTACGATTTGCTTACACCCGCTGAAATAACTAAGAAGGTAAGAGAATTAGAAATCATTAGTAAAAAGATTACTACACATCTTTTTACAGGAGAGTATCATTCTGCATTTAAGGGTAAAGGAATGCGGTTTAGGGAAGTGAGAGAATATGCACATGGCGATGATGTAAGATTTATTGATTGGAATGTAAGTGCACGATACGCTCATCCATTTACAAAAGTTTTTGAGGAAGAAAGAGAATTATCTGTGATACTCCTGGTGGATGTTAGTGCCAGCTCTTTTTTTGGTACTACGCTTCAGTCAAAAAAGGATTTAATTACGGAAGTAGGCGCAGTGCTTACCTTTAGCGCTATCAATAATAATGATAAAGTAGGAGTTATTTTTTTTAGCGATAGGATTGAAAAATATATTCCTCCCAAAAAGGGGAAAAAGCATGCATTGTATATTGTGAGAGAATTACTTACAGCCAAGCCTAAACGAAAGGGCACCAGCATTAGAGAGGCGCTTAATTTTTTTAGCCGCAATAATCATCAAAAAAGTATTGCTTTCATCATGAGTGATTTTATTGATACTAACTATGAGCACAGGCTTAGGGTGATAGGCCAGAGGCACGATGTGATAGGGCTAAAAGTATATGATACACTGGAAAGCCAACTTCCCGATGCTGGGCTCTTACAGGTGCAGGATATAGAATCTGGTAAAATGCAATGGTTGGATACAGGGAATAAAATGGTTAGATATAATTACCACGAGCAATTTATGGAAGAAAGTGCCGCATGTAAAAATATCTTTAAAAAGGCCGGTGCCGATTTATTGCATATACGTACGGATGAGGATTATGTAAAAATTTTGCAGCAGTTTTTTTTGAAGAGAAAGTAATGAAATACAGTTTTGAAAGTTTTAATCAGGAAGTTTTTTTCTCAATCGTACAATTAACAACTTGGACAGAGGGGAAATCTTTCGGGCACATAAGGCGGTGTATGAGTTACCCATCTATTAATGTAAAAATTGAAAGACTATTGAAATACACTTTGCCTACTTTACTCTTTGTAGGGTTTTTTCTCACTTCATCTTTTACTGCTTTAGCTCAGTTGCCCCAGGTACAGACCTCTGTTGATAAGCAAAGCATACTGATTGGCCAGCAATTTAATTTTAAAGTCAGGTCTTCAATGCCTGATAACACTTATAGGCTTAGCTGGTTTTCAATGCCAGATTCTTTTTCCCACTTTGAGGTAGTAACAAAAAACGGAATTGATACCAGCCAGCAAAACGGGAACCTTATTTTTTCTCAAACATTTTTGTTGACAAATTTTGATTCCGGGCGTCAGGTTATTCCCCCCATGATGCTCAGATTTGAAACACTCAATGGCGATAGTTCTTTTGCAATGTTTACGGATTCGATTCTTATTAATGTAGGATATACGCCTGCAGATAGTGTTTTGCCTTTTCACGATATTAAAAATATTTTAGAGATAAAGGCAGATACCCCATGGTGGTATTGGGCTTTGGCAGCATTTGCGCTTTTGGTTATTCTGTTGCTCATCATTTTTCGTAAACGGATATTTGGCAAAGGAAAGGTGGCTGAAGCATTATTTCAATCTAAATTATCGCCTTTGGAGGAGGCCACTCAATCTATGGATGCACTGATTCAAAAGTTGCAGCAGGATGAAATAAAAGTAAAACAATTTTATATTGAACTTTCAGAGATATTTAAAAGATATTTATCCCGGATAGATAACAAGCGGATGCTTTATTGCACTTCTGATGAACTTTTAATACACCTTGCTGCTTACCCTGAGTTGAAGAACAATCTGGCCCCATTTGCAAATGCTCTTCGTGTGGGCGATGCAGTGAAATTTGCGAAGTTTTCTCCAGATGTGTATTCAAATAAAGATTGTTTCAATCAGGTTTCTCAAATGATTTCTGCTATTCATCAAATGAAAAAAAATTCAGAAAGTGCTGTTTGATTATTTTGAAAATATTGCGTTTGCTCAGCCATATTTTTTATGGTTATTATTGCTCATTCCAATATTGATTTGGTGGAATTTTTCTTTTGGTAATAAAAGGCAGGCTGCCTTAAAAGTATCAGCAACTCATTCAAAAGGCGGATTGCAAACTTTTAAAAACATGTTGGTCAATCTGCCTTTTGTTTTTAGGCTTCTGGCTATTGCCTCATTAATATTTGCACTGGCGCGGCCTCAAACTCAGTTTCAGGAGCAACAATCTGAAGGCGAAGGCATTGATATTATTTTGTGTATTGATGTAAGTGGCAGTATGACTGCACAGGACTTTAAACCAAATAGAATGGAGGCGGCAAAAAATGTAGCCATGGATTTTGTGAGCCACCGTACCTCCGACAGGATAGGTATTGTCATTTTTGCCGGTGAGAGTTTCACACAATGCCCACTTACTACCGATCAGTATGTGCTACGCTCGCAGATTCAGCAAATAAGGAATGGCCTACTGGAAGATGGTACAGCCATAGGGTCTGGCCTGGCTACCAGTGTAGATCGATTAAGAAATAGTAAGTCTAAATCAAAAATAATCATCCTGCTTACAGATGGTGTGAACAATGGCGGCCTGATAGATCCGGCAACTGCAAAGGAGATCGCCAAAGCCTACAAAATAAAAGTATATACAATAGGAGTAGGTACTGATGGGTATGCACCCACGCCCCAAAACACCATTATGGGTGTAGTAATGCAAAATGAGAAAGTAAGTATTGATGAAAAATTATTGAAAAACATAGCAGACGAAACCGGTGGCCGCTACTTTCGTGCTACAGATAATCAAAGCCTCAGTAATATTTATAAGGAGATAGATAAATTGGAAAAATCAAAAGTAGAGATTACAAGATTTAGCCGGTTTACCGAAAAATATTACCCATTAATATTTGCTGCCCTTTTCTTTATTTTTATAGAATTACTTTTGAAATATGCTATCATCAAAAAATTCCCTTAATCAATAAGTAAAAGGTATTTTACATGGCAACAATCACCAATGCAAATAAATTATTTTGCTTTCTCCATAAAGCGTGGCAGCTATGATGGGCCTTGTATATAAATCCACCGGTAGCTGGTACCAGATAAAGGATGAGGCAGGAAAGCTATACCAAGCAAGGATTAAGGGCCGTTTTAAAATAGATGGGTTAACCTCAACAAACCCTATAGCAGTAGGTGATTATATAAATTTTGAAATTGAAAATGCCGAAGAGGCAACGGTGGTAATAGATGAAATTCGCCCGAGAAAAAATTATATTACAAGGCAGTCGCCTCACAATAGAAACCTTCAACACATTATTGCTTCCAACCTTGATCAGAGCTTACTGATGGCTACGCTAAGAGCACCAAAGACCTCCACCGGATTTCTGGATCGTTTTTTAGTAGCTTCCGAAGCATTTCATGTACCACCTATTCTGGTATTTAATAAGAGTGATGTTTACAAAGAGAAAGACCTCATTAAATTTGAAGAAATAAAAAAGGTATATGAGCCTCTTGGTTACCCGGTTTATTTAGTAAGCGTATCAGAAAATAGTGGGCTTGAAAAAATTCAAGAATTATTAAAAGCTAAAACAACCTTGCTGAGTGGCCACTCAGGAGTGGGGAAGTCTTCATTTATTAATTTTCTATTGCCGCAGGCGGTAATAAAAACCAATGAGGTAAGTGATTGGAGTGGCAAAGGCTTGCATACAACCACCTTTGCAGAAATGTATGATTTGCCTTTTGGAGGAAGAATTATTGATACCCCTGGCTTGCGAGAGTTTGCCCTAATGGATATTCCCAAAGCAGAGCTATCGCATTATTTTCCTGAGATGAGGGCTTTAATAAATGAATGCCGATTTAATAATTGTATGCATATTTCTGAGCCAGAATGTGCTGTAAAGAAGGCTGTAGAAAATGGGGGAATACATCCTGAGCGCTATTTTAGCTACCTCAATATTCTGGACTCAATGGAAGAAAATAAATATTCCTGAATGGGTGGGTTCAATAAAGTAATACCATGCTGAATTATACATTAGCCCAAACTTACCTGATGTAATACCGATTGTACATTCGTAATTATGCCTCCTTTGGGTGAGGCATTATCATTTTAATAATATTTGTTAGTAATCTGGCCTTTAGATCAATAGGCTTTCTTTTCGAGCAATCTGGCAAGCTCTACTACTACTCTGTTGGCTGCCGATACGCTATTGCCCGGCTGGGGAAGTATGGAAACTCCATTAAAAATATTGTAATGTAATGTCAATAAAAATTTTTTATATTTAAAATCCCAATCGAGCGTGTCTGCATCGTCTATCTGATTTAGGAACTTTACTTTCATGTCATCTGAAAGAGTGCCGGCAATGGAATAAAATTTTGATATGCCGCAGTTGTCGTCAATAACGGCTTCGGTACCGCCGTATCTGGTTTTTAAATGATAGCACATAAGGTTAGTTTATGTAAGGATTGTTAGTATTTAAATTTTCCGGCTTTTTTTGCTGCTTTTATTGCTGCCTTGTCGCCCGATAAAATTCGTTCAGCGCCAATATTTTTACCATTTGTAGGGCAGCCATATTTTTGTTTTTGAAAAATGCTGCATCCTGTAAAAATGATCATGCTTAGAAATATAAAGAGCCATTTTCTCATCGGGTCTGTTTAAATTTTATACCATCCGGCATACATGACATAATTAGCTGCAATTCTTTCTATTTCCTCTTTTACCAATGCCGGGGAAATATCTTTAATTTTTTTTGCAGGTACGCCTGCATAAATACTTCCCTCTTCTACAACTGTTTTTTCCAGAACCACCGAACCTGCTGCAATGATACTGTTGCTACCTATATGCGCGTGATCCATTACGATAGCGCCCATGCCAACCAGCACATTGTCTTGTATAACGCATCCATGTACAATTGCATTGTGTCCGATGCTTACATTATTTTTTATTTGAGTGGTAGTTCTCTGGTAGGTGCAGTGTATGATAGCGCCATCCTGCACGTTTACCCTGTTGCCCATGCGTATGGAATTTACATCTCCGCGTAGCACAGCATTGAACCAGATGCTACATTCTTCTCCCAGTATTATATCTCCAGTGAGGGTAGCATTAGGCGCAATAAAACAGTCGGCGCCCCATAAGGGCTTCTTGCCATTTACTTCATAAATATTTGCCATAAAATATATGGTTTACCAAAAAAATCTATTAAGGAAATTTATCTTCTAAGCCATGACTCGGGGTTCACATTGTCACTCTCTTTCATGAGGATAAAGTCAATACTGCCATTATCGCCTTCGTCATTTTCGCCGGCTCTTCCTATAGTTTGCCCTGTTTTTACCTGCGTACCCTTTTGTACAGATACCGAAGTAAGGTTGTTGTAAACAGTAAAATATTTTCCATGCTTGATATACACAGCTTGATTGTCGCCAATGTAGCTTACTAATGTTACCTCGCCATCAAATACTGCCTTTACAGGTTCACCCACCTTAGATCCTATGGTTACGCCCTGATTATAGTAATCAATATTGCCGGGTAATTTATTTAATCCAAAATGAGAAATCACAAACCCATTTACGGGCCATGGTAATGAACCTTTATTTTTTTCAAAACTTGCATTGAGCGCTCTGTCTGCCTCCGTATTTACTAATACTGAAGTGCTGGCAGGTTTTGCCTCATGCTTCACAGTGGGTGTAGGAGCATTTGTTTTGGTGGTAGTATTATTGGCTGCATCTGATTTAGCAGTAGTATTGTCATTGTTTTTCTTTAAGGCTTTCAGTCTTGCTTCTTCTTTTCTTGCAGCTTCTTCCTTTCTTGCAGCTTCTGCTTTGGCTATTTCTATTTCCCGCCTGATCATGGCTGCAATAGAATTTTTTAATTTTGCATCTTGTTTCTTTTTCGCATTTACAATAGAGGTAAGTTCTTTTTGTTTACCCTTTAGTTTATTTACAATGTCTGCCTTTTCTTTCTGCTGAACTGAAAGTTGATCTAATTCTTTTCCCTTTTCATTCAGCACAATATCTTTTTTCTTTTTGGTGCCTGAGAGTATGGCTATTTTATCTTCAAGAATGGTTTGTGTTTTTACAATATTTTCTGCCTGCATTTCTCTATAACTCCGGTAAGATTTTAAATAAGCTACTCTCTTTATGGCATCATTAAAACTGTGAGCCGAAAAAATAAAATTGATGAAATCGTAATTACTTCTGTTCTTATAGGCGTACACCATACTTTTAGCATATTCCTGTTTTAGCGTATCCAGCGCACGCTTCATTTTATTTACTTCCAGTTGGGAGGTGTATATATCGTTGTTTAAATTTTTTATCTGATCGTTGATGTTGTCTATCACATTTCCCTGTAAATCCATTTTTCTATTAATCAAGGATAGCTGCCCTATACTAACTTTTGCAGTCTTTTTTGTTTCGTTTAATAATTTTTCAGTCTGGTCTATTTCCCTTTTTAATTGCTCTCGTTGGTTCTGTAGCGCTGCCTTTTCATTAGGTTGTTGCGCATACGACACTTGAATCAATAATAAAAAAATAAAAAAAGTTGCAATTTTTTTTCCCATCAAATAAAAATTTGTAGAAGCTATAGACGCCTCTGCCACAAAGCAATGAAAGTAGTAATTATTTCTTTTTATAGTTCCTTGGAATACTGAACGGATATGATAATTCCTTGTTAAACTCATATTGCTTAAAATTAAGGAAAATGTTTACACTGCTTTTTTCAGCCACCATAATTTGCCTGAAAGTTGGAAATGCAAAATTATTTGTATTCTCATAATTGCTGTAATAAAGGTCTGCTGTTCTGTTTTGGTTTACGCCCCTATCATCGAGTTTGCTTTTTTCCAATTGAAAATTGCCGGCTTCTATCGTTAATAAATTTTTGAACAATGAATCTATTGTGCTTACAAAAAAATAATTTTCTGTTTTCTTAAATGATAGAATACTATCGCCTACATAAATGGGATTGCCGATCAGTAAGTCTTGAAGGGTAGAAAAAGTAAGCGGTATTTGTGATACGGTTTCCAAGTATTCAAGAGGATGAGATTCGTATGTTTTATCCAGCTTATTAAGGATCATTATAGAATCTGCGGTAATCAGGATTCTAAAAGCCTCAATATTCAGAAAAGTAGCGCTAATAGAAACCCAGATGATGCTATCCTTCTTCATTCTGATAAAAGCATTTACATCAGGTTGTTTTCCATTGCGATCCTCATATTGTACTTTCACTTTGGCTGAGAAATTTTGAAAAGCTATTTTATGTTTTTTAAAAGAATCAAGTAATGCGATAGCAGGGCTAATAGAATCTACAGAAACAGGAACAGTAGCAATTTGAGTTGTATCTTTTTTAATAATCGCTGTTTGTAATTTTTTTGTAGCCTTGCAGGCGAATAATCCTGTAAGGATGAATGCGCAAAGAATTATTTTAAAAGTATGCTGGTTCATAATTTATTTTTGACCGGTATGCCCGAACCCTCCATTTCCTCGTGCTGAGGTAGATAGCCGGCTTTCTTCCTGCCATTCTATTTTTTCTATTTTTGAAAATACTATTTGAGCTATGCGGTCGCCATTATTTATGGTGAATGGTTTTTCAGATAGATTGATCAGAATCACTTTTATTTCACCACGGTAGTCACTATCTATAGTGCCAGGAGTATTTAAACAGGTAATACCATGATTTATTGCAAGGCCACTTCTGGGCCTTATCTGGGCTTCCATTCCTTGTGGTATCTCTATCAATAAACCTGTAGGGATTAGTTTTCTTTCAAAAGATCCAAGTATTATTCCTTCCTGAATATTAGCCATCAAATCAAGCCCAGAGGCGCCTGTTGTAGCATACTTTGGAACTGGATTGTCAGAAGTGTTGCTGATTTTAATAAGGGTTGCCGTCATAAGCTGCCAAAGATAATAACAATTAAACCGCCCTGAATCTTTGAAAAAGTAAAATTTTAAGAATGTTATTGAACGCTGCGGAGGCCTTTACTTTCTCACAAGTAAAACTGTCGCATAGGCTGCTATACCTTCTTCCCTACCTACAAACCCCATTTTTTCAGAAGTAGTTGCTTTTATAGAAATATCATTTTTATCTATGTTTAATATTTCGGCAATTACCTTTTGCATTCCGGGTATATAGCTTTTTATTTTAGGGGCTTCCAGACAAACGGTTGAATCTATATTTCCGATTTCAAATTCATGAGCGATAATAAGGTCGTATGATTTTTTTAATAATATTTTACTATCAATATTTTTAAATTGCTGATCCGTATCCGGAAAGTGGGTGCCAATATCGCCTAGGCTTAGTGCGCCCAGCATGGCATCGCAAATGGCATGCAGCAATACATCAGCATCGCTATGGCCCAGGGCACCTTTTTGATGAGGTAATAATATACCCCCAAGCCAAAAATCCCTTCCTGGTACTAATTGATGAAAGTCAATGCCAAAGCCTATTCTAAATGGTAATTTTTTCAATTCTAAAAAATATTTGAGTGAATAAAAAACGCCCCAATCAGAGGCGTTTCGTTATTATAAATTTATTACTAATTATTGATTGCCGCCTACTGCTGTTGATTTATCTAAGTTAAACAACAAACTAAAACGTAAAGTATTTGATAATGGATTTTGGTTCACTCCACTTCCTGAAGGAATGAGGTAGGAAAAATTCAGGCCGAACAAATTATAGTTCAATCCTGCGCCTACAGTAAAATATTTTCTATCGCCTTTAGTGGGCGCTTCATAGAAATACCCTGCACGAAACATGAATTGATCATTATATGAATATTCTGCACCTACAGAAATCTGGAATTCTTTAATCTCTTCCTTAAAACCTCCTGGTGCATCTCCAAATGAACTAAACCAACTGCTCACTACACCTTTACTGTGGTAGTTTGCCAGACCGGCAGAGTCGCCGATTGCCGGTGGAGTAGGTACTAATAATTTATTGATATCAAGTCCGAAAGTTACTTTACTTGTTTCGTCGAAAACATTTACCCATGCTGCACCCAAACCAAGATTTGCCGGAATAAAATCCTTTTCTGTAGCATCAGTTGTGTAGCCGATTTTGCCGCCAAGATTAGTAAGGGTAAGGCCATAGTTTAATCCTGAAACGCTGCCGGACTGGGATCCATCATGATATAAGGATAGATCGCCGGCTACAGTACTTCCCGTTTTATAGGTAGAACCGCTGGCAGATTGGCCACTGGCAAGATTACTATTGATATATCTCAGTGCAATACCCAAGCTCAGCTTTTCTGAAAGCTTACGTGAATATCCTGCATCCACCGCAAATTCTCTCGGGCGATATTGTTGTAATGGGTTGCCTAAATTATCGGTGAATTGAATATTGCCAAGACTAAAATACCTTAATGAACCTGAGATAGCCTGTGTTTCATCTAATTGATAATATCCTGCACCAGATACCAGATACACATCATTGAGGCCCAGGCCCTTGAGCCATGGAGTATAGGTAAGTGCAATTGCTGAGTTGCTTTTGGCAAACGGAATTTTAGACAGATTCCAAAAAATAGAACTGGCATCAGGAATAGTAGCTATACCTACATCACCCATACCGCCGGAGCGTGCATCGGGCGAAATTCTTAAAAAAGGTACTGCTGTAGTCACTACATTAATAGGCTGTGCACTGCTTTGTGCATTTACAGCGGTAGCTGCGCACATCAATAAAATAAAAGCAGTGAATTGCAAGAAGGTTCTTTTCATGTGTATTATTGTTTTTTTTGAGGATACATGTAAAAGGTATAAAATCTCTGATGCAAATACTGCACAGGTAAGTTTGTACTTTTTCATGTAATGTGTTCTGATCAGGTAGAGGTAATCTCTATAGGAAATTCAAGTTTGAGGTTCTTACAATATTTGTTTTTTCTGGGCAGAGGTACTGTTTATTTAATTGAGCGCAAAATAACAATATATAATTAAACGGAAAGATTATCTGCCCATTTAATTTACAGTGTTGGGTAAAAATATATAATATCAAACGAAAATACAGTAATTATATTGTACCGTAAACTGACAGCCGCAAAGTTTGAAAACAACTGGTTAGCAATTTTATTGATCAGGTATTTGTCTTTTCTTGTATTAATAATTCAAAGCCATTTCAATGAATTATTGGTTTTTTTTATGTGAAATTTAGGATAAGTAAGATTTTAATACTTAAGAGCGATCCTCAGGTATTACCTCTGCCATGGTTGAAATAGCGACTTGCTATATTTAAAAGGGATAATTAATTGTTTGTGAAGAGATTGGTAAAGATATTTTCATATTTTTTTTTATCAGTCCCTCCCTTCTTGAAAATCAAATAAAGTTTTTATATTCGCAGATACAAAGTAACCCCTATCGCACAATATCTACGAGCACCTTTCGTTATTTAATCTGCAAAACGCATATACATGTACAAAAAATTATCCCCCGGGAACCTTACTCTGGTTGTATTGGCAGCCTCTCTATCTTTCGGCGCCTGTAAAAATGGAAGTATTTTTTCTAAGAAAAAAGATAAGTCTTCTGTAACAGGTTGGAATTACGATGATAAAAATTATGGAAACTTTCATGTGCTGAAAGCCAAAGAGCAAAAGGCAGGACCTGGGCTGGTGTTTGTACAGGGTGGTACTTTTGTAATGGGCGCTAAAGAAGACGATGTGATGGGCGATTGGAATAATGTACCGCGCCGTGTAAGTGTCAATTCTTTTTATATTGATGAAACGGAGGTAGCCAACGTGCACTACCGTGAATATCTATATTGGCTGGGCAATACCTTTAATGGTGATACTACTATTATGCGTATGGCACTTCCTGATACGCTCGTTTGGAGAAGCGAACTAGCGTACAATGAGCCTTATGTTGATTATTACTTCCGCTATCCTGCGTACAATTATTATCCGGTAGTAGGTGTAACCTGGGAGCAAGCTCACGACTTTTGCGTATGGCGTACAGATAGGGTAAATGAAAAAGTATTAATAGATAAAGGCTATTTAAATAAAAAAGCCCCACTGGCAGCTATGAAAGGCGGCGAAGGCGAACAAACTTTTAATACGGATACTTATTTAATAGATCCGGATATGATCAATAACAAAACTGCTCCTAAAAAGGGAGGCTTAAAAGATGTAGCAGGCCGCACTCGTAAAGTAATCACTTTCGAAGATGGTATATTGCTACCCGGATACCGGCTTCCTACCGAAGCAGAGTGGGAATATGCAGCTTATGGTATGATAGCTGAAAACCCTAAACCTCGTACCAAAGAAAAAAACCATGGTGAAGAATTATTTTCTAATCAGCAGGTTTACTCTTGGAGCAAAAATGTAAATGGTCTTCGCGATAATCGCCGCGGTAGCTGGCAGGGTCAGTTTTTGGCCAACTTTAAAAGAGGCAATGGAGATGTAATGGGTGTAGCAGGTGGATTAAATGACCGTGCCGCAATACCCGGCCCTATTAAATCATTCTATCCAAATGGTTTTGGATTGTATAATATGAGTGGTAACGTAAGCGAGTGGGTAGGTGATGTATATCGCCCAATGAACTCAATGGATGTAGATGATGTAAACCCATACCGTGGTAATAAATTTGAAAAATATTATAAAAATGCCAGTGGAGAATATGAAAGGGATACTCTCGGTAGGCTGAAAAAAGCAGTTGTAACAGATGCTGAAGCTGAGAACAGGCGCAACTATCAAAAAGGCGATGTGATCAACTATCTGGATGGTGACTCAATCAGCAATGTAACCTATGGCTATGGTATTACTTCCTTAATAAGCGACAAATCAAGAGTAGTAAAGGGTGGAAGCTGGAATGATATGCCTTATTGGCTTTCACCAGGCTCACGCCGTTTTATGGAGCAAGATCAGGCAAGTAGCACTGTAGGTTTCCGTTGCGCTATGACAAGGTTGGGAAGCCCTGAAGGTAATGGCTTTAAAGAAGGAAATATATTTGGCAAAAGAAAGCAGAATAAGAAAAAGATGTAAAATATTTTTGAAATCAGATTCAACCTCCTAAATTTTTAGGAGGTTTTTTTATGCTCATTTTCTTTCTGAAACCAATAGGCACCTTTTTGAAAAAATGTAAATTGCAATATGTTTAAATTTATTTCATTGCTTTCATTATTGATGCTCCCCATTATTTTAAAGGCACAAGATTCAAAAAGAGCGAGGGATTATGGATTGAAAATTGGCGTACTACCTCCAGGGAAATTAAATGCTATTACGGATGTACCTGGTGTGAAAGTAGGCCATACTACTTTGATAAAGGGTGATTCTGTAAGAACCGGTGTAACAGCAATTTTGCCCTATGAAGGAAATGTATTTCAACAAAAAGTTCCTGCTGCCATTTTTGTGGGCAATGGCTTTGGTAAACTGGCAGGAAGCACACAGGTAAATGAATTGGGCAATCTGGAAACACCCATCATTCTCACCAATACATTAAATGTATCCACTGCTATGGAGGCTTTAATAAAATATACACTGCATGAAAAGGGTAATGAAGAAGTAAGGTCGGTAAATGCTGTGGTAGGCGAAACCAATGATGGATACCTAAATAATATACGAGGCAGGTATGTTACTACGACAGATGTGTTATCAGCCATACATACTGCAAAAGACGGCGCTGTACAAGAAGGGAATGTAGGAGCCGGCACCGGAACTGTTTGCTTTGGTTTTAAAGGTGGTATCGGCACTGCCTCCAGAAAATTGCCCGAAAGTTTAGGCGGATATGTAGTAGGCGTGTTGGTGCAAACAAACTTTGGTGGGGTTTTGCAAATAGATGGCGTTCCTGTGGGCGAAGAGTTGGGCCGGTTTAGTTTTAGCAAAGAGCTTTTAAAAAAAGCAGATGGCTCGTGTATGATAGTGGTGGCTACTAATGCTCCCGTAGATCATCGAAACCTAATGCGAATGGCCAGTCGTGCTATTTTGGGAATGGGAAAAACGGGCGGCATCGAATCTAACGGGAGCGGCGATTATGTAATTGCTTTTTCTACATCCGATAGCCTGAGAGTGCCCTATAAAGAAGGAAGACCGGTTTTGAATAATCCATTATTGAGCAATGATGCCATGTCGCCGTTATTTATGGCTACTATCGAAGCCACGGAGGAAGCTATCATTAATTCACTTTTTGCAGCTAAAACTATGTCGGGTACAGATGGCCATGTAGTAGAGTCTTTGCCTTTGGACAAACTTATACCTATTTTAAAAAAATATAATCGTCTTGAAAAATGAATACAGTGTATTCCATTATTAATGGCAAATTTATCTTAAAAGATGAAAGTGCCATTTTAATTTCTGACCTCGCTATTCAGCGCGGCTATGGTATTTTTGATTATTTCAGAACTATTAAAAACGAGCCCGTATTTTTAGAAGAACATTTAAACAGATTTTATTTTTCGGCTGCAGAAATGTTTATGGATCCCGGATATACTCAGTCAGAGTTAAAAGACTTAATCAAACTTTTAATAGAAAAGAATGATATTCCTGATTCTGGTATCCGCATCACTTTAACGGGCGGGTACGCAGCAGATGGCTATACGCTTTCTAGGCCTAATTTGTTAATCACTCAATCTGCTTTCTCATTCAATCATAACAATTTCAACAAGGGCATCAAACTTTCTACCTTTCAGCATCAAAGGCAATTGCCACACGTAAAAACAATTGATTATTTAATGGCAATCCACCTTCAAAAACTAATAAAAGAAAAAGGGGCTGATGATGTTTTGTATTATCATTTTAATGAAATTACCGAATGCCCTCGAGCCAATATCTTTTTTATTAATAGTAAAGACGAAGTGATTACCCCCTCAAAAAATATTTTAAAAGGGATAACGAGAAAGAAGATTCTGAATTTTCCGGGTTTGAAATGTTTGGAAGATATTGTTCCTTTTTCTGAAATCAATAATTTCAAGGAAGCCTTCATTTGCAGCACTACCAAAAATGTGCTGCCCGTATTGGAAATAGATGGCACTGTAGTCGGAAATGGAAAACCCGGAGCAATCACTCGGAGCATTTATGAACAACTGCTTTCTGTAAAGGAAAAGTGAAGGGGTGATTGTGGGTTCTTGCGGCATTGGATAGTTAGGGATGGGATGTGTTTGATACCATCATTATTGCTCATAGATTGGCAATAGAAATAAAACTGAAGTTCAAACTTTGTATTTTCGCATTTAGAAACCTCAGCACTTACTAAGAGGCTTTTTACTAATTATTTTTCAACTATGTTTGAATTTCACAAGGATCGGAAGCGCTATTTTGATATGCAGGAAATAAACGCTACTGATTATGTAATTCCATTTATAGAACTGTCTTTCAAAATAGTGTCGGGCATGCGTGTGCTGGAGATAGGTGCAGGCGAAGGCGGTGTACTCAAAGCCTTTGTTAATAGGGGGTGTACGGGAGTGGGTGTAGAGCTGGATAGGGGCCGTGTAGAAAATGGTGTATTATTTTTGCAAGAGGAAATCTCTCAGGGAAAAATCAGCTTCTTTGAAAATGATATCTATAATGAAACGCCTGAGAATTTAGGCGGCCGCTTTGATATCATAGTGCTGAAAGATGTAATAGAGCACATACATGATCAGCAAAAACTGATAGCATGGCTTCATGAATTTTTAACGATAAATGGAGTCATATTTTTTGGATTCCCCCCATGGCAAATGCCCTTTGGTGGGCATCAGCAAATGTGTACAAAAGGGTTGTCCAAAGTGCCGTGGTTTCATTTATTGCCGGCGCCTATGTACAGCGGGTTAATGAAACTGACCGGCGAGCCACAACCGGTAATTGATTGCTTGTTGGAGATTAAAGAGACAGGAATTTCTATAGAACGGTTTGAAAGAACCATACGTAAGAATCAATATTCGATCATTGGGAAAAAGCATTACCTCATTAACCCAATTTATATATTCAAATTTGGTTGGAAGCCTCGTACACAAGCCGCCTTTATTTCCCATATCCCATGGGTAAGAAATTTTGTTACTACCTGTGTATATTATCTCATTACCCCCGATAAAAATTTAAAATAACCTCAATATTTATAGTGCCCTTCTGATAAAGTGAACGTTTCCATCAGGCAGCAGAATTGCTGCTACTAATTGATTATTTTTGTATTGATAAAAAAGCAACCGTAGTGCCAGATATTATTCAACTTTTGCCAGAAAATATAGCTAACCAGATTGCAGCAGGGGAGGTGATTCAGCGGCCGGCAAGTGCTGTAAAGGAATTATTGGAAAATGCAGTAGATGCCGGCGCCACCGAAATTCAATTATTTGTAAATGATGCGGGCAAGGCCCTGGTGCAGGTGATAGATAATGGCAAAGGTATGAGTGAAACTGATGCCCGTATGTGCTTTGAACGCCATGCTACTTCTAAAATAAAAAATATTGACGACCTCTTTCATATAAAAACCATGGGGTTTAGAGGAGAGGCACTTGCAAGTATTGCAGGGGTGGCTCAGGTAGAAATTAAAACAAAAAAGGCTGGTGAAATTACCGGTACCTGTATAGAAATAGAAAATAGTATTGTACAATCGCAACAGCCGGTAGCTACTCAGGAAGGCACCAATATCAGCATGAAGAATTTATTCTTTAATGTGCCGGCAAGAAGAAATTTTTTAAAAAGTAATTCCTCTGAGCTACGGCATATTATTGATGAATTTATTCGTGTTGCCATGGCTTTCCCTGAAATATTTTTTTCTTTGTCTTCAAACGGGCAGGAGGTTTTTCACCTTGAAAAAGGCTCGCTAAAACAGCGAATTATACAGATATTAGGCAATAATTACAATAGCAAACTGGTAAGTGTAAAAGAAGAGACGGATTACATGAATATTTTTGGCTTTGCCGGAAAGCCAGAGACCGCAAAGAAAACAAGAGGCGATCAATATTTTTTTGTGAATAACCGGTTTATAAAAAGCCCTTATCTTAATCATGCAGTGATGAATGCATTTGCTGAAATGATACCCAAAGATTCATTTCCGATGTACACGCTTTTTATAGAAATAGACCCTTCAAGGCTGGATATAAATGTGCATCCTACCAAGCAGGAAATAAAATTTGAGGATGAAAAAATAATTTATGCATTTGTTCAATCTGCTGTAAAGCATGCACTGGCGCAGTTCAGCATTACACCCACGCTGGATTTTGATCTGGATCCTTTTATTCAAAATTCTGAAGCGGTAAGCCAACCTTTAACAGACGCAAAGAAAGAATCTATTTCTGGGGGTAACCTTTACAAAACTTTTACTCAAAAAAATCAGGCCCACTTTATTGAGAAAAGAAGTGACCTCACACATTGGGAGAGCACACCTTTTGTTCCTGAAAAAAAACTATCGCTCTCAGAAAAATATTCTAATAGAGAGGATACTTTTACAGATATACAAAAGCACCCTGATAATGGCCGTGCATTAACAGGCAGCAATATTCAGTTTCATCAAAGTTTTATCATTTGTGAAACCGCTACAGGGTTTTTAGCAGTGCATCAGCAAAATGCTCATGAAAGAGTTTTATATGAGCGATTTTTAAATGCATTGAAGGGTAAGCCTGTGGTAACACAGCGCAGCCTTTTTCCACTCTCCTTTCAGCTATCGGCACCAGATGCTGTAATGCTTCTGGAGCTACTGCCCGACCTCGTGCAATTGGGCTATCAGATAGAACCTTTCGGAAATAATTCCTTTGTTATTCAGGGTTCACCGGCAGATGTAGCAGATGGGAATGAAAAAAATATTCTGGAAAAGATGTTGGAGCAATACAAGCATTTTAATACTGAAACTCATTTTTCTTCGAGGGAAAAACTATTGCGGTCACTGGCATGGCAGCAATCAATAAAAGCAGGAACTGTACTTACTCAAGATGAAATAAACCGCTTACTTGAAGATCTTTTTAATTGCGATATCAGTAATGTGACTCCTAATGGAAAGCCGGTATTTTTCGAATTTAAAAAGGAAGAGCTAAACAAGATGTTTGGGCGATAATACAATTATGGCAGAAGTTTGGTATCAGGCATTCCGTTCCTGAGCTCTTAGCCAGCGCTCAGGTATTTCATTGTTACTTGCGGTATAATAATCTTTAACACTACAAGGCATTAAAATTTTGCCGGGGAGCTGCATCCACCATCTGCCGGTTTTTTTACTTTGAAAAAAAACGGTGGGTACATCAGCAAAGGAAGTATGAAATTCGTTGAACTGATGAGTGTCATTGATGTCGGCCTCTTGTTTGTTACGGCTCCTACCATCTATAAAATACCAAATCATTTGAGCTATTTGTTTCGCTGAAAGATCGTGTGCATCTTTGGAGGCATCATATCCATAAATGCCAAATGAAGATAAAGTGCTGCTCATTCCTGCATATTGGGCCAGGCTGCAAGCATCTTCTCCGGTAAAGCCATTAGGGCTATAAAACGAAGCGGGAGAATCGCTATTTTTTATTGCTGAAATATCAAAACTTACCATGTCTGAATTGCGCATAACCGGTTCCATCTCTGCTATATCTTCTCTGGCAGTACCTACTCTGAAACAATCGAATCGTAATTTATCCATCGTTTCAAGTATGTGCGGATGCACCAGAAAACTTTGAAAGCCAATATGATTATAGTGCCTTACAAAGTTGGGCTCTCCGGTAAGCATTTCCATCAAAAAATTTTCACTGCGTAATTGCGAATCACTCACTAGGTCTATGGCTGCATCTATTACTGTTGCTTCTATCAGGTTGTTGTTATTTTTATAGGCAGCGTATTGTCCCAGCGTTATATCATGCGATCCACCCAGAATGATTACCTGTTTATTTAGGTTAATCATTTCTTCCACTACCATCTTTACAGCAAAATAACTGTCTTCTGTTTTGGCGCCACATTGTATATTTCCAATATCTGCGAAGGATATATTTTTGTGCCAGTGATGTAGGCGATACAATTGCTTGCGTACCGCGTTGGCACTGTTAGTGGCCGAAAGTTTTTCTTCACCACGGTACTCATTTATTCCTGCAATCACAATATCTGCACCATCAAGATCGGGTAATTGTCCTTCATTTGCTGCAATAAACCTACCTATTTGAGCATCATTGTATTCTTTGTCGTCATTAAGTTCAGATTTATTTACAGGTAATAAAAACTGGTGCAGATCGTACATTGGCCTGAATATTTTAAAGATGGCAAACCTAAGATATTACCGGCAATAATATTAGAGATTGTTGGGTAGAAACTGGTTTTATAGCCGATCAGCCAAACTCATATTCCAAATTTATCCGGTACCATAGTTCGCAATCTCATATCTTCTTAACTTCGCTCCTATGGAAACGTTAGAACAAAAAATAAGTGCTCTTACCGACGAAATCAATCAATACAATGAAATGGGATCTGCGGCTGCTGAGCAATTCAGGATTAAATTTCTGGGGTCAAATGGGAGTGTAAAAAAAATATTTGGCCTGATGAAGGAAGTAGCGCCCGAGGAAAAAAGAGAAATGGGCAGGCTATTGAATGAATTAAAATTATTAGCTGAAAAAAAATATAATGATTTAAAGGAAGCAGAAGAAGCATCAACAAGTAATGGGGCAGAAGCAGGTATTGATCTTTCAATGCCGGGCACACCATTGCCTTTTGGCACCAGGCACCCTATCAGCATTATCAGAAATAAGATTATAGATATTTTTAAACGACTAGGATTTGCTGTGGCTGAAGGCCCGGAAATAGAAGATGATTGGCATAATTTTACCGCTCTTAATTTGCCGGAAGATCATCCTGCACGAGATATGCAGGACACTTTTTATGTAAATGCTGACCCTGCATGGATGCTTCGTACACATACAAGTAGCGTACAGGTACGCGAAATGGAAAAAGGTGAATTGCCTATCCGGATTATTTGCCCCGGCCGGGTATATAGAAATGAAACTATAAGTGCGCGGGCACATTGTTTTTTTCATCAGGTAGAAGGGTTATACATTGCAGACAATGTATCCTTTGCAGATCTAAAGCAAACGCTTTATTTTTTCGTAAAAGAAATGTTTGGGCAATCTGTAGAAGTACGGTTCCGGCCTTCTTATTTCCCCTTTACAGAGCCAAGCGCTGAAATGGATATTAGCTGCCTTATTTGCGGTGGCAAGGGTTGTAATGTATGCAAGCAAACTGGCTGGGTAGAGATTCTGGGATGTGGGATGGTTCATCCAAATGTGTTAGAAAACTGTGGAATAGATTCTAAAAAATATTCAGGATTTGCTTTTGGAATGGGCATTGAAAGAATAACAATGCTGAAATACCAGGTAAAGGATCTTAGAATTTTCAGCGAGAATGATGTGCGTTTTTTAAATCAGTTTGTCAGCGCTGTTTAGCATAACTAATGGACACCCTGTTTCAAAGTTGATACGAAACCATAACGCATTTTCGCCTTTTCTAAACCCTGATTTAAAAATAATTAAGGTATAAAAGAATTTAAATAGATGCAGGATAAAAAAAAATCTATAGTAGTATGCGGTGCCGGAACGATGGGTAGTGGTATTGCTCAGGTGGGTATTCAAAATTTATTTTCTGTTGTACTTTTCGATATTAAAGAAGAATTTGTAATGAAAGCTAAGGCGCAGATAGAAAAAAATCTGCAATACCTGGTAATTAAAAACAAAATCAAAGAGCATGAAAAAGCTGAAATGCTTTCTAAAATAAAATTTACCACCTCAAAAACTGAATGTATTGGCGATGTAGTAATTGAGGCAATAGTGGAGAATTTAGACACAAAGATTTCATTATTTAAAAATTTAGCCGCAATAAATAATGAGGATACCATTCTTGTGAGCAATACTTCTTCTATATCCATTTCTGATATTCAAAAAGAGGTTTCTAATCCATCAAGATTTGCCGGATTACATTTTTTCAATCCGCCTTTCATTATGAAATTAGTAGAAGTGGTGCAGGGGCCACTTACTTCTGCAAATACCATTGCACAGCTCAGGCAATTTTGTATTCAATTAAATAAAATACCGGCGATTTGTAAAGACTCTCCCGGGTTTATTGTGAATAGGGTAGCACGGCCCTATTACTTGGAATCATTGAATATAGCTGAGCAGCAATTAGCTTCCATTGAAGATATTGATAAGGCGTTGGAGGCTTGCGGATTTAAGATGGGGCCATTTCGTTTGATGGACTTAATTGGCAATGATATCAATCTTGCTGTAAGCGAAATTGTTTATAATGCGTTTAACAAAAATCCAAGATTTAAACCATCACCTTTACAAAAAGAAAAAGTACTTAAGAATGAATTAGGAATAAAAACAGGAAAGGGTTTTTATAATTATTCCTGATATTCCTCAACTTCATATTTACCCCTCTTGATGGAACCAACAAACTACCCGACAAATAATTCTAAAGTGCTTGTAACAGGAGGTGCAGGATTATTGGGCGAGGAATTAATTCAGCATTTATTGGATAAGGGAAAGGAGGTAATTGCATTGGTTCATCATACGCCTATTCAAATTGAGCACCCTTTGTTGCAGGTAGTACAAGGGGATATTTTTGATGTAGTTCTCTTGGAAGATCTGATAGCACAGGTGCACCAGGTTTACCATTGTGCTGGTTTTGTTTCTTTTTTGCCGAAGCAAAAAAAAACAATGATAAAAGTGAATATTGAAGGGACCGCTAATGTTGTAAACGCCTGCCTTGCAAATGATCAAATTAAATTAGTTCATGTGAGCTCTGTATCGGCTCTGGGGCGTATTCGAGAGGGCGAGGCAATAAATGAAAAAATGAACTGGACGGCAGAGACAAGTAATAGCCTGTATGGATATACAAAATACCTGGGCGAGTTAGAGGTGTGGCGGGGAATAGCAGAAGGATTAAATGCAGTAATTGTAAATCCTACAATTATACTGGGAGGAAAAAAATGGGAGTCTGGTTCTATGGCGATTTTTAAAACAGCGTATGAAGAGTTTAAATATTTTTCAGAGGGCGTTTCGGGCTTTGTTGATGTATATGATGTGGCCAATGCAATGATACTTTTGATGGACAGCTCTATTACAGGCGAGCGATTTATTTTAAGCGGCCAAAATAAAGCTTACCGCGATATTTTTACATTAATAGCAACTTGCTTTAATAAACGCCCCCCCTACAAAAAAGTAAGTGCTGCTATGGCAGATTTTGTGTGGAGGTTGCAGGCAGTACAATCTTTTATTTTTGGAACACAACCCTTATTAACAAAGGAAACAACCCGTACCGCGCAGGCAAAGGTGTATTTCGATAATTCAAAAATCTTAAAGGCCCTTCCGGGATTTTCGTTTAATGAAATAGATCATACCATCAGAAATGCTTGTGCCCAAATTTCTGAAAATTATCACCTATAAAAATATAATTTATGAAACAGGGAATATCTTGGAGAAGTTGGAAAATTATTTTTAGCCTGATTTTTTTTAGCGTCCTGATTTTAGAAAATTTACCAGCCTATAGCCAGGTACATGATGGATATTTAGTAAAGGGAAAAGTTATAGATCTGGTATCAGGCTTACCATTGCAGGCGGCTTCTGTTTTTGCACAAAACACTACCTTAGGCACCGCGACGGATGCTGAAGGTAGGTTTGCTATTTATCTGCCCGAAGGCGGATATGATCTGGCAATTACCTATACGGGGTACGAATCAGAAAGCAGACGGGTAACCAAAACAGCGGCTACAGAAGAATTATTATTTACCCTAGCACCCAAAGAAAAATCATTAGAAGCTGTATCTGTAACCCTTACCAATGAAGTAAAAAATGGGTGGGAAAAATATGGTGAATTTTTTAGAGAAAATTTTATTGGCCAATCTGTATTTTCAGGCCAATGTATTGTTGAAAATCCAGGGGCATTGCATTTTTATTATAGCAAAAAACGGGATCGGTTAAAGGTATTATCTGATACCCCACTTGTAATCAATAATTATGCGCTCGGTTATAAAGTACATTTTGCTCTTGATTCTTTCATCAATGAATATGGAACCCATACTGCCTCATTTGTGGGCTATCCCGTTTTTGAAGAGATGAAAGGCGATTCAGCACAAATGAGTTTGTGGCAAAGCAACAGAAGTAAAGCCTATAAGGGTTCGTTGCTCCAATTGATGAGAAGTATTTATGAAAAAAGAATTACAGAAAATGGATTTGAATTGCAATTTATTATTGCTAACGATGGAGTAGAATATCCGGTTAAATTATTAAATCTTTATGGCGCTTTGCATTATGCTATAGACGATAGCACGGGTATTGTAGAAATAAATCCTGCTCAGCGGGAATTGGCAATAATATATAATAAAGAACACCCCGAAGCAGCTTATGAGCGCACAGACTCCGCCGCGGGCAAAAAGAATTTTCAACTTTCAACAATAACTTTTGCAGCAGGAGAATCAATTATTATTGAACGTAATGGATATTTTTATGATCAGCAGGATTTGATTACCAATGGTTATATGGCCTTTAAAAAGATAGGCGACATGCTTCCGTATAATTATGATGTAGAAGTAGTAAATCCTCTATCAGTAATACCCGGCTCTAATAATTAAAATTCATTCTTCATCATTATTACCACTTACAGCTTCCTTATTTTTTCCCAGATTTCCGGTAATCGTTTTATTAATACCAGCTCCTTTCTCTTGCTGAAAAATTCCTGAATAGGTGTGCCCCAATATGTTTTATTGCCTTCAATACTGGAGGTGATTCCGGCCTGCCCCATCACCACTGCATTTTCTCCAATGGTAATTGTTTTATTTACGCCTACCTGCCCCCATAAGGTAACGCCATCCTTCAGAGTAGTGCCGCCTGCAATTCCTACTTGTGCTGCAATCAGGCAATTTTTTCCGATTGAAACATCGTGCCCTACGTGAATCAGGTTATCCATTCTGGTACCTTGGCCAATAACTGTTTTATCTGTTACGCCTCGGTCAATGGTGCAGTTGGCGCCTATCTCTACACTGTCTTCAATTTCTACCATGCCACAACTTTGCATCTTTTTATACCACACAGGGCGATTCTTTTTTGAATTAAAATAAAAAGCGTCACTCCCGATAATTGTTCCTGAATGTACGGTTACATGATTGCCTATCTTAGTGTCATCGTACAAAACTACTCCGGGATGTATTTCACAATTATTACCAATAATTACATTATTCCCAATATACACATTCGGCATTATGATCGTGTTGGCGCCTATAGTGGCACTGTCGCTAATCATTTTCTGCGAAGGGCTAAAGGGTTTAAAATGGTTAACAATTTTCAGGTAACATTCAAAAGGCTCCGGATTGATAAATAAAGTTTTTCCTTTAGGTATTTGAACATC
>JAFDXH010000195.1 GCA_018268075.1 Bacteroidota bacterium
CTATGGATGAGGTCAGATAGTTGACCGAAATGAATAGATTGTTTTAAGCGTTATGCTACCAAAACTGATATTTTTTTTCAATTTCCCCATAGCTTGTACTATTTAGGTCGAAAAATGCTTTCCATTTCGATATTCCCTTTCTATAAAAGTCGAACTTTCGACATATAAATAGATTTATGTCGAAAAAAACGTATATTTTCACTATAAAATATACTTTATGATGAAAGCACCGACATACCCAGACTCAAATGATGGAAATATATCAAAAATTCAACACTATGACTTATAATAAGAATATCCCTTTTAATGAATTGCCTGGCCTTCCTCCGGTTGATTTTCAGGAATCACAGGACATATTAAGACATCTTGCAAAAGCATCCAGATATTTGGGAGAACTTAAAGGGCTTTGCGCTTCTTTACCCGATCCACATCTGCTCATCAATACCATAGTTCTTCAAGAAAGTAAGAATAGTTCTGCAATCGAAAATATCGTAACAACACAAGATGAATTATATAAAGCTGCCACAGAGGGAAGCACCGCCAGTCATGCGACAAAAGAAGTATTAAATTATCGTGAAGCATTGTATGCAGGATTAGAAAAAATGCAGACACAAAAAAATTTATTGCTGACTAACACAATGATTGAAATCGTTCAGACCATAAAGCAAAATAAATCCGGTATCAGAAATACGCCGGGTACGGCATTGAAAAATGCTATTAATGGCGAAGTAGTCTATACCCCGCCATGTTGCGAAGATGTATTGAGAGAAAAATTAACAGCGTTAGAAAAGTTTATCAATGATCCCGAAGCTTCGCCACTTGACCCATTGATTAAAATGGCTTTTATTCATTACCAATTTGAAGCGATTCATCCTTTTGCCGATGGTAATGGAAGAACAGGGCGTATTGTAAATGCGTTATATCTTGTACAGCAGGGATTATTGTCTCAACCGGTTTTATACCTCAGTTCATACATTGTAAAATACAAAGCAGAGTATTATCAATTATTGCGTGGTGTAACTGAAAAAAACGATTGGCACAATTGGATAATGTATATACTTACTGCACTGATTGAAACAGCGCAGTTGAGCACAAAAAAGATACGCAATATGCTTTCACTGAAAGAAGAAATGGAGAAAAAAATGAAACAGGTATTGGGCGCTTCATTCAGTTATGACCTGTTGCAGTTAATGTTTACACTACCGTATTTAAAAATTGAACTTTTAGAAAAAAAAGGAATAGCCCATCGTCAAACTGCATCTTCATGGTTGAAGAAACTGACAGAGGATCAAATTCTAAAGCCTCAAAAAATAAGCCGGACAACGTATTTTATCAACTATCAGTTAATGGAGATTCTGTCTTCAGATTAATAGATAGAAATCTGATTTCAGAAAAATTGCAAACAATATTACCAATTACCAAAAATAAACAACTGCATTATGAAGATATATAAAATCAATGTAGAGAATTTCCGGTTGCTAAGAGATTTTTCTATGGATTTAGAAGATGATCTTTCTTTGGTTATAGGTAAAACAATTCAGAACAATCCCTTTCACTTTCACCCAAGATTATTTGTCGGAACAAATACTAACTATTATACTTTACAAATTATTTATACAGGAAAAACATTGTTTTCCTTCATCCAAACAATTATTTCAGAAAGATATTTTTCTTTAAACCGCTTTTTAGCTTCACTCCAGTCATAGAAATTTTTGATCAAATGAGATTCAGAAATACCTTGGGTATTCTTTAAACTATGCTTCCAAACAGCAAATAAGGTTGCAACTGCTTCACAGAACTCAGATTTCTCTTTTCTTAATAAATCTATGAGTGTATTTATTTGAGAAGAAAAAATCGAAAAGTAGTTCAAATAATATTTTTTATACGCATTGAGATTTTCGAGCGGTTCATATCTAAACCCGTAATCGGATTTGATAACATTAAACCACCTCCGTTTTTTAAACTCGGCATCGATTGAATACATAGATTTATAATCCAGGGGACCAGCTGCAAACTTTTCATAATTTGATTTCAGTTGCATGTTGCATACTTCTTCACATAAATACTGAACCTTGACAAATTTGATATGCCCAAATGTTGGTTCTTCATGAAGTTGAGAAGCAATTTCTGCAGCCAAAACTAATCTTCTGAAATAGCTATTTTTGGGAAGAGTCTTTACAGGGGCTTTTTTTACAATTGCCTTTTTTTCACCAGATTTACTTTGATTTTTATTCTGAATTGAAGAAAGTTTTGAAGATCTGGTTTCTTTTTTCTTATGTAAAAAACTTGAATCTTTTAAATGCTCCGGAAACATTGCCTGTGTTGTTCCATATATTTTCTCAAACTCCTCAAGCTCCTCTTCGTTTGTGGGCAATAGATAGCCGAAATGTTTTAAATCATTTTTAAGAGCATCTTTCTCTTTTTTTGACAAAGAAACAGGTGTGTATTTAATTTCCTTTTCGATCATACTAGTTTTCAATTTTGCATGATTTGATTGCAGTAAGTGCTCGCTGCTTTGCTTTTCGAATTGCCGCCTTGGATACTCCATATTTCTTGATCAATTTAGATATCTCATCACTAGGTAGATGAGCAGAGTTTTCTTCCGAAAGAGTTTCGTGTTCTAAACACAAGAAAAGTATATCTTTTGACATTTGATTCATTTTTGACCAAACCTCATCAAACTTTGTCCTGTCATAAGTTGGTTTATATTTTCTTTTACCAATGCTCCCATTACTGTTCTCAGATAATACATGATATAGATAGTTATTCAAATACTCTTTTTCTTTTGATTCAACTGCCTTTTGTTTTAAAAGCTTTCTATTTGCAATTTCACTCAGCCAAAACAGTAATACTTTCTTACATTCCTTGTCATCCCAATGATCTTTCATATCAAAAGTCTTAACCTGAGCCAATGCAGTAATAAATGTTTCCTGAAGAACATCATCTCTGATAGCTTCTATATCAGGAGTGCCACGATATATTCGTGTAGTTACTTTATAACAGCGATCAAAAAACTTTTCTCGTAATCTACAATAAAACTCATCCTGTAAAATCCTATTTTCTGATTCATCTTCACAAGCAATCAAAGCCTCAATCAGGGCAATAAGTTTTAGGTCTTTATAACTATGTTCTGGCAAAGGGTTCTCCATGCCGAAAATATTTTCTTAATAATACCGAAGCGTGACATAAGTTCTCTATCAAAGGTAAGATATTGAAAATCAATAATGTCACGTTTAGGTATTAATGGGTGAATCAAAAAGAAAATAATATGACTAATCAAAATGATGACACAAATGCAAAAGCAGATAACAAACCGGAGAAAAAGCATTACGAGATAATGATAGATCGAACTCCGTATAAGGTGGTGCAGGAATGCATGACTGGAAGAGAAATACTTGAGTTAGCAGGAAAAATACCGGCGGAACGTTTTCAGTTAAATGTAAGATATAAAGGCGGTAAGGTTGCTAAGGTGGGTTATGATGAAACCATTTGTTTCTCGAATCCTGGGATAGAGAAATTTATGACATTGCCTTTAGATCAAACTGAAGGAGGAAAATAATATGAGAAGACAATTTCAACTTCCCGAGCATGATGTTATTTTCCTTGATGGATTAGGATTGCAATGGGAAACTATCATTGATCGAGGTATGCAGTGGGTATTGATTCATGAGTACCCAGTTCATAATGGATACAATCATAAGAAAGTATCTATAGCAATTAAAATCGAGACGGGTTATCCTCGAGCACCTCTTGATATGGCTTATTTTTTCCCACATTTAAACAGGCTTGATGGAAAAGCAATTAATGCAACATCAATTCAACCAATTGATGGTAAACAATACCAACGTTGGTCAAGACACCGGACCGGGCAGAACCCGTGGCGGGAAGGTGTAGATGATCTTTCTACTCACATGGCTTTAGTTAGTTTCTGGTTTGAACAAGAATTTATAAAACGACCCAATGGCATTGCAGCTTAGAATATCTGGATTACATCATGAAGTTTTAAAGCATCATTTATTGCCGCAAGATGGTAGAGAAGCTGTTGCAGTAGCTTTATGCGGACGATATAATGGTGAAAATGATAAAATTCTCATGGTGCATGATCTCACTTTAATTCCGCACAACGAATGTTATACCCGGGAATGGGATTTATTATGTTGGCCGACAGAAAGAATAATTCCATATTTTGATCGAATTGCAAAAAATGATTTAGCAATTCTAAAAATCCATAGTCACCCGGGAGGCTATGAAAGATTTTCTGACATTGATGATCGTTCGGATCATGAATTTTTTGATTCAGTATTTGGTTGGGCAA
>JAFDXH010000196.1 GCA_018268075.1 Bacteroidota bacterium
ATCGGTAAAAACTTTTCCTTGCACAATGTAAAACTGTGTAGAACTGCTTTCCTTTTTAGGGTTTACATCATCGCCCTCTCTGGCTGCTGCTAAGGCGCCTTTTTTATGAAATAGTGTGCTGTCAAACTCAGCCGGGATCGTATATTTTAAGCCCCCCTCTCCCAGCATTTTCCCTGCTGGAGCGCCCTTGCTATCTGGATCGCCACCCTGTATCATAAAATGCTGTATTACACGGTGAAATAAAATTCCATCAAAATATTTTTCTTTTGCCAGCTTTATAAAATTATCGCGGTGCAGCGGAGTCTTATTATACAATTGCACGATAATATTGCCAGAGTCGGTTTCTATTTTCACAAAATGATCTTTATTATTTACACTCTTGCGGGAGGCGGAGCATGAGTACAGAAATAATGCTGCAGCGATAATGAGTACTAAATTCAACCGCATATTAAAAAGTGAGGGTTTCATTATTGAAGTAAAGAAGTATATGGTCTTTCAAAAAATTTTCCTGCTCTATCATATTGTAGGCTGGCAGCTCTTTTAGCTGAATGAAATGTGGCCATCCTTCTTCATCATATTCTTCAAGCCCATAGTATCCACTTTGCCCCAGCACGGTACACACGGCTATGTGCATTAGGTCTTGTTTTTCTTCTTTATTAAATTTTCTTTTGGCGCTTCGCACCTCCTGCAGCCCTATTAAAAAAAGGATGGCTTCTACATCTGGTTTTTTTTCAAATTTTTCAAAAAATTGCTGTTCCAGTTTCCACCACCGTACCTGTAAGTCGTCTTGTAAAATCATGGTGCAAAAGTAAAATGATTTATTTACCAGACGGCTATTTATAAGTGTAATTTATAAAAACCAAAACAATAGGTATATCGGGCTGCTTATATTTGCAAAAAAGGTTACACTATGTTACAGGTAAGTTTTATAAAAGCCCATAAAGATTTGGTGATAAAAGGCTTAAAGAAAAAGCATTTTAAAGAGATAGAAATTGTAGATACACTTTTAGAAAATGATACATTAAGAAAAAAGCTACAGGCAGAAATAGAGGAATTGCAGGCAAGAATAAACGCTACCTCTAAAGAAACAGGAAAGTTGCTGGCGGCAGGCAAGAAAGATGAGGCCGATAATAATAAAGAAGCGGTAGCAGCACTCAAGAATGCATTAGAGCCACTCAACGATAAATTGGCCGCTGCCGAAAAGCAGCTAAACGACCAATTGGTAAGCCTTCCTAACCTTCCGCACGAAAGCGTACCCGAAGGAAAAACCCCGGAGGAGAATACCGTAATAAGGGCCGGCGGAACAATTCCGGAACTAAATAAAGATGCTGAGCCGCATTGGGACTTAGCAAAAAAATACAACCTAATAGACTTTGAAACAGGCAACAAGGTGACCGGTAGCGGCTTTCCATTTTACAAAGGCCATGGCGCAAAACTGCAGCGTGCGCTCATTCAGTATTTTTTAGATTATAACACAGCGCAGGGCTATGTAGAGTACGAGCCACCATTAATGGTAAATGAAGCGAGCGCCTATGGCACCGGCCAACTGCCCGATAAGGAAGGGCAGATGTATCACGCTACTGCAGATGGTTTTTACCTGATACCCACCGCTGAGGTGCCGCTTACTAATATTTACCGCAATGAAATAATTAAAGAAAAAGACCTGCCATTGAAAATGACAGCTTATACTCCCTGCTTTCGCCGGGAGGCGGGCAGCTATGGCAAAGATGTACGAGGGCTAAACCGGCTTCACCAATTTGATAAGGTAGAAATAGTTCAACTCGTGCATCCTGCCGAAAGCTATGCAACACTGGAACTGATGGTAACGCATGTAGAAAAATTATTGCAAACGTTAGAATTGCCATACCGCATTCTTCGTTTGTGCGGTGGCGATATGAGTTTCACCTCAGCCCTTACTTACGATTTTGAAGTATATAGCGCTGCGCAAAAGCGATGGCTGGAAGTAAGCTCTGTGAGCAATTTTGAAAGTTTTCAGACCAACAGAATGAAGATCCGGTTTAAAAATGAAAATGGTAAAACAGAATTGTTGCACTCTCTCAATGGTTCATCGCTTGCACTGCCGCGCATAGTAGCCGCATTGCTGGAAAATAACCAGGATGCAGAGGGGATAAAACTTCCGAAGGTGCTGCATGGGTATTTTGGGAAGGGGAAAATAAATAATCAATCGTAAGCTTACATCAGGAGCAGACATATACTCAAAATTTTTCTTTCAAGCCTGAAATAGTATTACGCGCTTTTTGTAAATAACTATTCCGTTGTTTGGTGCCATGGCCTGTAAAGCCGGTGGCGTTGTTTAATAAAAATTGCAACCACATCTTTACTTCTTTGCCGAGCCCCGCATCGGCGCTGGTAAGATTATTAAAGGTATTGAATCTTAAAAAGCTGATATTATTTTTTTGCGTTTCTGCCAGATAGGCTACATTACCTACTACATCGCACTGATACCAATCGAAAGTGCCGGTGGTTGACTCTTTATTCCCAACAATTGCATATTGCTCTACATCATCGAGAGTTAACAGCAGTTGATCACATACAGCTCGTGCGAGTGATTTATCTTTTAGTAATTGCGATTCGTATGCAAGTTTTATTTGGTCAATGGACACAAGCAGTTGGCTCTTTGTCCATATCTCCAAAGAAGGAATACTTTGGTAAGCTTTATGCAATTTAAATGCAGACTTAATATTGGTTTTGTTTGACTTTTTAAAGTCGAACGGCTCATCAGAAACCTTCAGCGTCTTTTTGCCGGGAATGCGGCTTTGCCAGAAATATAATTTAAAAGCGGTGAGTTCAGGATATTTAAATAAATGAAAGAAGGGAATATCATCAGTAGCACATGAAAGTTTTTTTACATTCTGAGCTTTTAAAGAGCTTATGAACTTGTTGAGTAATGCAAGGTAATTGCCTACTGAAATTTTTCCTGTATGAAATGGAGTATAGGAAACTCGCGCACGTATATTTCCAGACGCCCTGCTGCTAATTTCAAAATCTACATCATACTTTTTGCAGAGTACTTGCACTTGTGCTAAAGTGAGGGCACTCTTGCCGCTCATTTTGTTATAGGCCTCACTGTTACTGATCTTTAAAAGGCGAGCAATTTCATTGGCCGGCAACGTGCCTGATTTTATTTGGCTGATGATTTTTTGTAAAAATTCAATCTGAAGTGGTAGTGTATTGTTCATCTTATTCAAATATAACCATAAAAATTTATTCTAATTATGGATATACTATAATTTTTCAGAAACTGCCAGCCATTTTTATGGATATACTTGATTTTTCAATCTGCTGTGTGGTATAACCATAAAAGTTTTTAAACAAATGCCGGATACTTTTATTTCTTTTACAGAGGCTTATTTTTAAGAAATGAATGCCATTAAATAATTTGCGAAGCTTCATGATCAACAATTCACTATGAAAGAATTATTACTTTTTGTAATGAGTATACCACTTTCGTTACAAACATTGGGGCAAGTAGATCCAATTCGCCAAAAACTGGATTCCATTTTTCAGCATGTAGATAAAACACAAATACCGACTGGCTACCTAAAAGAATATGGCGCACAATTCGTAAATTTAAAAACATTCAATGGCCTGCTTACAGACAGCAACTATGTAAATCCATTGGTATGGAGCTATGTGTATGCAAGCGTATATAGTGGTAAAATTTATGGTACCAATACGCTGCCCACACCAGAAGCCAATTACGCTACATTCAATAGCGAAGCACTAGCAAATGTTGACGCCAACCCTGTCAGCATGAAGGCGCTCAATTACAGCAGCCTCAAAGCCGATGCACTAACTAATAATTTATTTACCTCACCTAAAATGTATAAACTATGAAATATGTAATAATGGCAAGTTGCCTTATCATTCTTATGGCAGCAAGTTGCAGAAAAAATAAACCGTCTAAGCCTTTAACCGAATTGGAAAAATTACCACCCATAACCCAAACTGGTGCCAATACATTTGGTTGTTTGCTGAATGGGAAAGCATGGATACCTGGTGGTGGTGGGGTATTTGACAATGTTTTTTCGGTTCAATATGATCCAACTTTTCAAGGAGGGCGATTTTCTATAAAAACAAAGAAAATTGAAGAGAATTATACAACATATTTAACTATCAATGCTGACTCAATTCATAATTCTGGTACATATCCTTTATATAAAAAAAGTAAATTCTGGATATTTTACAGTGATATAAAAAGTAATGAATGCTCTTTTGAAACAATTAACGATGAACCGATCAAAGGTTATCTAACTATTTCAAAATTTGATACTTCCATGCGGATTGTTTCTGGTACTTTTTCATTCAGTGTATCTACTTCGAAATGTGGCTTAATTGAAGCTTCGGAAGGTAGGTTTGATGTTAAATATTAATTAATAAAATTTAAAAATTCTACAAAATGAAAAAAATAAAATACCCAATAAAATGTATTGCTATTGCTTTATTTTTTATTTCAACAAGCCTTTTCTCAATAGCACAGGTGGACTCTCTAAGATTAACCTTAGATAATATTTTCACTCACGTTGATAAAAGCCAGGTGCCTACCGGCTTCCTTGAAGAATATGGCGCACAATTCGTGAACTTAAAAGCATTCAATGGCCAACTTACAGACAGCAATTTTATTTATGATATTGATGTATGGAACCTGATTTATAATGATTTTAAAAATAGGTGATCAACCACGGCACTTGACTTGCGATAATTGTTCATTTTTATTTCCGTTTATCGGCTAATTGCTTTAACTTTAAAATAACACTCAAGGCCTCCTGTTATGAAAAACAAATTCTTTTTCGCTTTTGTGCTCCTCGCTGTTATGCTTTCTTCTTCTACCTGCAAGAAGCAAAACACGCTTGAGATGGAATTAGCCAAATTGCCACAGGCTACGCAAACCGGGCAAAATACGTTTGGGTGCCTCGTAAATGGCAAGGCGTGGGTAGCGCAAAATGCAGATTGCTTCCCTTATTGCGATCCGAGTTTTAAGATGTATTATGACAGTGAATTTGGGGGCAATATCCGCGTGCAAGCAATTTTTAAAGATTCAAAAAGGAATATTGATCAATATATAGGGTTAGGAGTTGATTCAACTAGTTCCAAAATATCATTTACATTCACTGAAATGAGGGAGCATATGGGATTCACATATGAAAATAACAGAATGGAAAATAATTGTAAAATAATAAAATCCTTGAATACTCCATCAACTGCACAAGGAAGTTTAGTATTAACAAAATATGATTTACAATACGGTATCATTTCCGGCACTTTTGAATTCACTTTATACAAACCCGGCTGTGATAGCATTAAAGTAACACATGGCCGTTTTGATAAGAAACTTTAAAACCAAACTTATGAGAAAAGTTTTACTGGCACCTTTCATGTTGCTGCTTACAATTGCAGCGAATGCGCAAACCGATTCTGTTCGTATGGAACTGAATCATATTTTTCAATACGTTAATAAATCCCTCATCCCTACGGGCTATCTTAATGAGTACGGCCCTGAAGTAGTTGAAAAGAAATGGATCAATGGTACGCTTGCAGACAGCAACTATGTAAATCCATTGGTATGGAGCTATGTGTATGCGACGGTGTATAGTGGTAAAATTTAAGGTACCAATACGCTGCCCACGCCAGAAGCCAATTACACTACCTTCAATAGTGAGGCACTTGCAAATGTTGACACCAACCCAGTGAGTATGATGGCGCTCAATTACAGCAGCCTCAAAGCCGATGCACTAACTAATAATTTATTCACCTCACCTAAAATGTATAAACTATGAAATATGTAATAATGGCAAGTTGCCTTACCATTCTTATGGCAGCAAGCTGCAAAAAAAATAAACCGCCTAAGCCTTTAACCGAATTGGAAAAATTGCCACCTATAACCCAAACTGGCGCTAATACATTTGGTTGTTTGCTCAATGGGAAGGCATGGATACCTAAGGACAATTACGGCCAGGCTAATTTTAAATTAGCTGTAGATCCAAACTTTCAAGATGGCATTTTTGGAGTTACGGCTATTAGATATTATGCACCTGGGAAATTTCAATCAATCTCAGTTGGCTCAGATAGTTGCAAAAATATAGGTGTATTTACATTCACAATTAAGAGCAATAATGCAAGATTTACAGATTACGGAATTCCATTAGAATTAACCAACCAAGATTCCAGTAATACAGTGTTAGGGGAATTAAATATTAGCAAATATGATTTGCAAAACCGAATTTTTTCTGGAACGTTTGAATTGACATTATATAATAATAAAACCGATACAGTTAAAATAACAAATGGCCGATTTGATAAAAAATTATAATCCTAAAAAACATTTCAAATGAAAAAGCTAAAATCAATCATCATACAGGTTTGCGTAAGTATTATTCTTGTTTCTTTTTCTATGCAAACACAGGCTCAGGTAGATTCCTTGCGTCTAACTTTAGATAACATTTTCACTCACGTTGATAAAAGCCAGGTGCCTACCGGTTTCCTTGAAGAATATGGTGCACAATTCGTTAACTTAAAAACATTCAATGGCCTGCTTACAGACAGCAACTATGTAAATCCATTGGTATGGAGCTATGTGTATGCAACCGTGTATAGCGGTAAAATTTATGGTACCAATACGCTGCCCACACCGGAAGTAAATTACACTACCTTCAATAGTGAGGCACTTGCAAATGTTGACGCCAACCCCGTGAGTATGATGGCGCTTAATTACAGCAGCCTCAAAGCAGATGCACTAACTAATAATTTATTTACGATCAGCAATAATCAGTTGTATGATCTTGCTAACTGAAGTCACCCACATTATTTACTCAAAAAAATACCTCACTTAAAATTTTGCACAAACAGACAGTATAAGCACTGAGCAAGATTTTATTTTTCAAAATATAAACAAGACACTTATACCACAGGTTACCTCAATAAATATGTAACCTTTAAAAAATAAAAATTATGAAAACATACCATTCACTCTTTCTGATATTAATTGCATCATTAACAATGATAGCTTCCTGCAAAAAGGAAAACACGTTAGAAGTTGAGCTTGCCAAACTGCCTCCGGCAACTCAAACGGGTGCTAATACCTTTGGTTGCCTTGTAAATGGAAAAGCGTGGGTGGCACAGAATAAGGATTGTATTATTTTATGCGATCCGAGTTTTGACACATACTATGATACTTTTAACGGCGGGTTTATTGCGCTAAGTGCATTCTTAAAAGATAATGCAAATAATCTTGATGAAGAAATCGATATAGCGTTTGACTCTACAGACTTTAAAAAAGTATTCTCATTTGTAAAAGGAAAAAATGATTTAAATATTCGTTTTTTAAATTTCAAAGGCACGACTTATAATACAGTATTGGATTCTAGTATAAAGGGAAATTGTAATCTTGAAATATTAAATTATGACTTACGAGCCGGAATTATTTCAGGTTCATTTGAGTTTACATTAAGTAAACCTGGCCACGAGACTATAAAAATAACTAATGGAAGATTTGATTCTAAACTTTAAACCTTAACCAAAACAATTCATCATGAAAAAAATTTTATTAGTAACCTTCGCGATTTTTGTAGCATTTAATGATTTTGCACAAATTGATTCAGTGCGAGTTGAGCAGGATTTTATTTTTCAAAACATAAACAAGACTCTCATACCCAGTGGTTACCTGAATGAATATGGCCCAGAGGTAGTTAATAAAACGTGGCTTACGGGTGTGCTTAGTGATAGCAATTATATTTACGATATTGATGTTTTTAATCTGCTGTATAATGATATCGAAAATAGCCGCCTCAATACAAATGTTTCAGCAATGTTATCCCTGGACTCTGCCCAGGTTTATACCGATCTTGCCCGATATGACACCTCTGCTATATTAGCCATTTTTTCGGCAGATTATGCTTCTTTAAGAGAAGACGCCATTCAGCAAAATCTGTTTAAAGCGAGCGGCAACCAGATTTTTGATGTGTCTGGAAGGTCACAAAGCCCTTATGTTTCTAAACATTGTTTTGCTGCCGTCCCTGTGTTGCCGCAGTCAGCTTATGATAATGAAATAAGAATTGGCTACCAGCCCTTATTTTATGGGAATACCGGCCGAGTGATATCATCGGTGAAGGTGGATTTTCTGGATGGTGCGGGTTATCAAAATATTTTTAGCAATGGCACAGCCTACCTACTGACCAAATCCTATTCAGACAGCAGCGGTTATAAAAAATTTGCTGTAAAAGTTGTTTATAGTAATGGCGCTACAGATGAATGTTATACCCAACAATGGGTTCATGTAACGCTGTCTGGAATGCAAAGCAGATTTGTGACATTGACTCCACAGGAATTTAACAACCCCAATCACAGAATTATACCTACTTCTTACCTCAATGTAAATCCTGTTATTCCCTGGATTTACCCTCCAAATAGTCCATTGTATGAAAAACAACGCTTTAACCAGGATATGAAAATTTATGTACGATACAGTCAGCTAAGACAAGGTACTGCCCTGCAAAACAAAATTGTAAAACCATTAATCGTAGTGGAAGGCTATGATATTACTGATGCATCACCTTTATTGAAAGCAAAAAATTATGGACTGAATGATTTAATAAATGAATGGAATAATCCTAAAATATCAGCCCAATTTGATATCAATAAAAAATTAGATGAGGAAGCAGGTTATGACTTGATTTTTATAGATTATTATACTATGCGTAGTGTTACCGAAAACTCAGACTACCTGCTGCAGGCCATAGACTGGATCAACAGCCAAAAGGTAAACAATGCCGTAGGGGTAAGAGAGCAAAATGTGGTAATGGGTATCAGCATGGGTGGATTGGTAAGCAGATATGCATTGGCGAAAAGGACAAAGGAAACCGGAACCAACAGTACAGAAACACGCCAACTCATCACAATGGATAGCCCTCATGAAGGGGCTAATGTGCCGTTGGGTTTGCAACATTTTTTATATGATCTTGGAGAAGCAAACATTGTGAAAAAATTAAAAAAGAATGTTGAAGAATTAAAAGCTTTTTACGACCTCAATGAGCAACCAGCCACACAACAACAATTAATACTGCGGGTAACTGACGGTGTTGGAAATAGAGTATCCAACACATTTTTAGCTCCTGGGGGTATTTACAGAACAATGGTGGACTATACCGCGCCGTATCAATTTCTTGCAGTTTCTAACGGGTCACAATGCGCGCAACAGGTAATGCCTCCGGGCGCATTAATATTGCAAAGGTCAGGCAATGTAGCCATTGCTAACTGGATAGGTGGCTACCTTTTTAGGAACAAATACCGCCTTTCGGTACAGGTAAATGCACTTCCTGCCTATGGTACACAGGCCCAAATATGTTCCGTAGTAATGGAAAGAAATATTCGACTTTTTCTGGGCGTTATAGGTACAGGCTGGCATCGTACATCTTATACTTCGTCAAGAACTTCTCCAGCCAATACAATTCCCTGGGATGGTGTTCCCGCTGGAACCAAGAATGTAGAGAGCGGTGGTTCATTATCTCAATCAGGAACTGAGCCAATAGGGAAAGAAAATACTTTTTTTGGAAATTTATGGAGAGGCGTGGTAGGAGCTTTGATATTGAATGTAGATTATAACATCACGTTTCCGTTTGCTCAAAAGAATTTTTCGTTTGTTCCCATTACAAGTTCATTAGATGTAGCAAATGTGACAAGCGCCACATTTAACCAACAATTCAATTATTATCTTAATGGTTTGAATGGTTCACGCGCTAACAAATTTATGGCTCAGGAATTTTTAAACGGGGTTTATAATATTCCTCATACTGATTTCACTCCCAGAAATTCAAAATGGATTTATGAAGAAATGCAAAGTATGTCTCATATCGTTGATTGCCAAGATTATTGTGACTTAAATGCCATTCCAATTAACGGGTCGGATTTTATTTGCAGTTGCTCCACTTATACACTTAATGGCATTCCATCAAATGCAACAGTCACTTGGTCTGTGGCACCAGCAGGCATAGTTAGCATGACACCCAATGGAAATTCGGTAACGCTATGTAAGACCACAAATGGAACCATTACCCTCACTGCAACCATTACTGGTGCATGTGGGAATGCTACTATTACCAAATCAATTACTGTAGGTACGCCAAGCCCAACTACAGGTACCTATAATTCTCCAACGAACACCAATGAATCTATGGTACCATTTTATAGGTTTGATCTTACTACATCCAATCCTTCCTGTATTGCGTTTATAACTAATATTTCTGCTCTAGGCAGCACATCTGTACAATGGCTTGGACCCAACGATCCTGATATTTATTGGCTTCAATCAGGTGATAATATCTTTTGCAATTTTAGCGCTGTTGGCCAGATCGCTGTGTTTACGGTGTCTTCATCTAATGCATGTGGTACTACCTATACCAATTATCGCTTCAAATGCACCACTACTTCATCATGTGGTATTACGCCGGCCATTGTAATAATTGCCCCTAATCCTGCAAAGAGCACCATGAATGTTTCCCTTGTGCAGAATAACACATCAAAGGTGATGCAATCCTTTCAGAAAATAAAAATCATCGATAAGATGGGAAATATCAAACAAAACAATCAATACCCCGCAGGTACTAAAAGTACCTCTGTGAATATTTCTTTACTCGCACCTGATATTTACACCATACAAATATTTGATGGTCATTCATGGTACTCAGAAAAGTTCATTAAGAACTAAATTTTAATTTTAAATTTACAACTTGCGAGGTCAGCCAATTTTTGGCTGACCTTTTCTAAAATCCTTCGATTGTCTCAACTTAGGGAATAAGCTTTTAAAAGATTGATTCGCTAATTTTATCCAAAACGATAGGGCAGCTTGTATCAGAGACTATAAGTGTGCGCATTATTTACATCATTTGCAATTTCATGTGCGTCAAAATTGAAAGGAGATACGTTGTATTTGCCGAGAAGTTCCATAAAAATTCTTTTACTGTAACCAGCCACATTAGCAGCCTGGCCAAGGGAAAGTTTGCCTTCTTCAAAAAATTTGCAGATAAAAACGTTATTACTTCCTGTACATCCACATCCAAGGTATCCGGTAAATTCAGCGTTTTTGTTTTCATGGTATAAAAATGCCACATTATAAAATATGATAGAGGATCTCTCTGTTAATCCATTTGTGATTTGCCAGTTAAAAAATTTCACAAAAGCTTGTATTCTTCGCTGTGGGGGTTTATTAGTAGTTTAAACTTTCAAATAGCCCTGAGTTCACAACCTCACTTCTCTGCAACTACACTTTATTATATAAACAAACAAGCCAGCAAGGTTTTTGAATATTGTGCTTTGTCTGGATAAAACGGACTACCACAGTAAGAAGGTTTTTAGGACGTTGTTCTCAGTATGAGTAAAACTGAATTAAGCCTTCCTGATTTTTTTTGTCACAATTCAGTTAAAGTTTGTGAAAGCCATGCATACACTAATGCTCATTCATTTTATATTTAAACTTTAATCGCCGCCTCAAGTCCTAAAACCGTTTTACTGCAAAGAAATAATTTTCCTTTATGGCTATCAACAATCAAATAAAAAACCAACACCTTCTCTGGCGCGCCGCCTTTGGCCCCATGAGCGAAAATGTAAAAGAATTAAAGGATGTATCACAAAAAGATTTATGGTCGTTGCTTATAAAAACATCTTCTAAAAAACCACAGGAACTGAATGTGGCCAGCAATGCATTTGATGGATTGGTAAAGGGCATACAGGACTTGGGCAGGCTGGACAAACTAACCAAAGAACAAAAGCAAAACCTGCGAAAGCAGTCGGTAGATGACCTTAAAAACCTGAACCTTACCTGGCTGAGCGAAATGATCAATAGTGATGCACAGTTACGTGAAAAGATGAGCCTCTTCTGGCATGGGCACTTTGCCTGCCGGGTAGTGAATATTTATTTTCAGCAGCAGCTTTTAAATGTAATAAGAGAAAACGCTTTGGGCAATTTTGGCGACCTGCTGCGCGAAGTAAGCAAGAGCCCGGCTATGCTTTCATTTTTAAACAACCAACAAAATAATAAAAAGCACCCCAACGAAAATTTTGCCCGTGAGGTAATGGAGCTCTTCACCATGGGGCGTGGCAACTACACTGAGCAGGATATTAAAGAAGGAGCCCGCGCTTATACCGGTTGGGGCTTTAATCTGAAAGGCGAATTTGTGGACCGCCCATTCCTACACGACACCGGTAAAAAAAATTTTCTGGGCAAGACGGGCAACTTTGATGGCGATGATGTGATAGATATCATTCTGGAGCAAAAGGCTACCGCTCATTTTATAGCCGCAAAAATTTATAAATACTTCGTAAACGAAAATGCAGATGAAGAAAAGGTGAAATACCTGGCGGACAGGTTTTACCAAAGCAATTATAATATTCAGCAATTGATGGATGATATTTTTACATCCGATTGGTTTTATGATAAAAAAAATATCGGCACTCGCATTAAGTCGCCGGTAGAGTTGATAGTGGGCATACGCAGGCTGCTGCCTATGGAGCTGGAGCGCCCGGAAACACAATTGTTATTTCAAAGAGTGCTGGGCCAGATACTTTTTTATCCGCCCAACGTAGCCGGCTGGCCGGGTGGCAAAAACTGGATAGACAGTAGCGCCTTGATGACAAGGATGCGGCTACCGCAAACGCTTACTAATTCGGAAGACTTTGCCATAAGGCCAAAAGATGATGATGATGTAATGATGGGGATGGAGGGTGTAGATAAAAAGCAGGCAAAGAACATCATTCATGTAACGGTAGATTGGCAAGGGGTGATTAAAAATTTTGAAGATATTCAAAAGAATAATTTATTAAACCACATCAATGAAATTGTATTACAAACATCCAGTAGAATAGCGGGCCCTGTTATAGAAAATTATCTTGATAAAGCCTCAAGAGAAGGGTTTATTAAAACAGCTATTGTAGATCTGATGAGCACGCCTGAATATCAATTGTGTTAATGCACCATCAAATTAAAAATTTAAAATCATGCTTTTTAAAAGAAAAGAATTTTTACAAATAGGCTCTCTTGCCACGGCCTCATTGATGATGCCCAAATTTTTAAAGGCATTTGAAAAGGGGCATACTGTGCCTCCAGGAAACAAGGTGATGGTGGTGCTGCAATTCAGTGGGGGAAACGATGGCTTGAATACAGTGATACCGGTGCGAAATGATATTTATTATAAATCGCGCCCCAAGTTGGGTATTGAGAAAGATAAAGCCCTCTCGCTTACAGATGAAGTAGGGATCAATCCGGCATTGCCATTCCTGAAAGAATTGTATGATGATGGCAGCCTCGGAATCATGAATAATGTGGGCTATCCCAATCCTGACCGCTCGCACTTTAGAAGCATGGATATATGGCAAAGCGCCAGCGATAGCGATAAATATGTAAGTACCGGCTGGATTGGCAGATACCTAGATGCACAATGTGCAGGATGTGATAAGCCCACCCAAGCACTGGAGATAGACGATGTACTCAGCCTGGCACTAAAGGGCGATAATCTAAAAGGCCTTGCCTTAAAGGATCCTAAAAAATTATTCAACACAAGCAACGAAAAATATTTTCGGGATATTAATGCCAGCCATCATGATGAGGAAGAAACCGTGGAATACTTATATAAAACACTCAGCGAAACCATGAGCAGTGCCGACTACATTTATGAGCAAAGCAGGCGCCGCCCATCTTCGCTAACATATCCAAACACTGAGCTGGGAAAGAACCTGAAAACCATTTCATCGCTGATAATGAGTGATATCAATACCAAGATTTATTACGTGAGTTTGGGAAGTTTTGATACACATGTAAATCAGGAAAACCAACAAAAAAGATTATTTACCGAACTTAATGATGCTATGAGCGCCTTTGTAAAAGACCTGAAGGCCAACAACCGCTTTCAGGATGTAACAGTAATGACCTTTAGCGAATTTGGAAGGCGAGTAGCTCAGAATGCAAGTGGCGGCACAGACCATGGTACAGCCAATAATATGTTTTTTATTGGAGGGGGATTAAAGAAAAAGGGATTGTTGAATAACATGCCCGACCTAAATAACCTGAATCAGGGCGACCTTCAATACACTATAGATTTTAAAAGCGTGTACGCTACCCTGTTACACAACTGGTTAGAGGCCGATGACGAAAAAATAATGGGCAAGAAATATGCACTGATGGATTTTATTTAATACCCCGGGGATTCATAATCTCACTATTGGTGTTGAGCATGGATAGAGAAGGCTTTAACACCTTCACTTGAAGTTAACTCTCACAGAAAGCGGTATATTTTAATTTGATTGTTCTTTCATCTTGTGTGGCCTTGAGCGGGTCGCCAACGAATGCAGCATCATTTCACGAAATGATACACTTCGTTGACTGGTTTCACCAGTCTATTATTATAAAAAACTGAATCAATAGACTTATACTCTTCATTATGTCCGCAGGCCTTTCCCGTTTTGGTGATAAATACGATTCTTAAACTGTCAGTATTTACATTGCTATTGAAATAGATATAATTTTTTTCAGCCTCAATATAAAAATCCAACCTCACATTATTTGTATCAATTAACCCTTTGCGAACAGAAGCATTATTAATAGAATGGTTATTTTTTTCTTTCAATATGCTGATGCTATCAATATTATAAATTGCCTGCGGGCCAAATATTAAATTCTTGCCCTGGTTATCGGTGAGCAGTATCTCTATATGAGTACTCGCATCAAAATCAACTGTACAAGGCCATTTGGTACAGCCCTGCAAAAGAAATAGAATAAGTACTAAAGCAATTAAGCAACTTTTGAGAATGGTTATATTCAGTTTCACATTCAGGGGATTTAAAATGTACCTTAAATTTACGTTTTATCTACCAAAATAATAGGGCCAGCAGTGCTTATTAATTTCACTAAAATTCTACATTCTTCGGATATCTCGGAAACGGAATAACATCCCGTATATTAGTCATGCCGGTTACAAACTGGATGATCCTTTCAAAGCCCAACCCAAAGCCAGCATGCGGCACAGAGCCAAAGCGCCGGATATCGGTGTACCAAAATAACTCTTCTGCGGGGATATTCATTTCCTTCATTCTTCTTTCTAATACATCTAATCTTTCCTCTCTTTGCGATCCGCCTACGATCTCACCAATGCCGGGTGCGAGTATATCCATAGCAGCCACCGTTTTGCCATCTTCATTTTCCCGCATATAAAAAGACTTTATTTCCTTAGGGTAATTTATTAAGATTACTGGTTTTTTAAAATGCTTTTCTACCAGGTACCGTTCGTGTTCACTTTGCAGATCAGTTCCCCACTTTTCTATTGGATATTGAAATTTCTTCTTTTTATTAGGAGTAGAGTTTTTAAGTATTTCGATGGCTTCGGTATAGGTGAGCCGCTCAAACTGGTTGTTCACCACGAAAGATAATTTTTCAATAAGTCCCATTTCACTACGCTCTTGCTGCGGCTTCTGTTTTTCTTCCTCCTCTAATCTTTTAGCAAGAAAATCCAAATCCTCTTTATTATGATCTAATGCATATTGAATAATGTATTTAATAAATTCTTCAGCGAGGTTCATATCATCTTCAAGGTCTGAGAAAGCCATTTCGGGTTCTATCATCCAAAACTCAGATAGGTGGCGGGTGGTATTAGAGTTTTCTGCACGAAAGGTAGGGCCAAACGTATAAACATCACCGAGTGCCAGTGCCGCGAGCTCTGCCTCCAATTGGCCACTTACCGTAAGATTGGCCGCTCTTCCAAAAAAATCTTCTTTATAGTTGATGCTTTTATCTTCATTGAGGGGCACATCGGCAAGGTTCAGTGTGGTAACGTGAAAGGTTTCGCCGGCGCCTTCCGCATCAGATGCAGTAATGATAGGAGTG
>JAFDXH010000197.1 GCA_018268075.1 Bacteroidota bacterium
CCAGATATGATCAATGGCTTTTAATCGTTCGTCATCACTCATACGCAGTTTATCTGCTGTAATTACAGTAATTAAATCATCAAGATTTTTTACGCTTTCATTAAACAGGTGGCTATATACTTTTCCCATATAGTCAATTTCATCGGCCGTAAAATTTTTATCAGCTTTGAACTGATTGAAAGCGGCTTTGTATTCGTTAACGATGCGAAGCTGATATTTGACAATGTCGGCGATACGTTCATACTTTTTAACGGCAGGACTTACTTGTAATAACCCATTTAAGAATGTTTGATGCAGGTTGAAGTTCCCTTGCGAAATACTTTTGATCGCTTCATAACCGCCATTTAGGATTTCATACCCTTTTTTCAGGTCGCTGAGTATTTGTTTAAACTGTGTGAGTTTCTCCACATCAAGCAATAGCTGTTGTACTTCCTGTGATTGCCCGAAGGATAATTGTCTTGTAAACAAGAATAATATTATTATAAATATCTTCTTCATATCATTTGCACATTTCATAATTACTTAATTTGACTCTCTGATTACTGACTCCCGATTAATTTCCTGCTCACTTCCACATCCGTAGCTTCCTGCATCCGCTGCATCGCAAGCATGGCTGCATCAAATGAAAATGATTTACTGAAAGAAAGTTTATCCTGCATGTCGTTATAGATACTGTCAATTTTTTTGATCCGTTCATCATCGGTCATCTCAGTTTTACCAGATGTGGTTACCTCAGTCAATGCGTTGATTTCTTTGATACATTCATCTAATAAATGATTGAATACATTTTGCAGGTAAGTAATTTCTGTCGAGGTAAACTGATCAGATGCCCGGATATGATGCACCGCCGATTTAGCCTGCTTAATAATCTGCAATTGAAGGGAAACAATGTCGGGCACCTTCGCCCAATTCTTGATCTTGGGATTGACCGTTTTTAATGAGTTAAAGAAATCGCTATGTAGGTTAAAATCTCCATGCTTAATTTCATTGATGGTATTTAACCCGCTTTCGGCAATCTTATAGCCTTTCTGCAGGTATTCAATATATACTTCATTTGCTGCAATCTGTTGCAATAGGTATTTGATCTGTGTTTTCTTTTGATGAAACCATTCGTCAAATGTTTGAGCGAATAGCTGATGGCTAAAAATTAATAGCCCGACTAAAAAAATCATTCTCTTCATAATCATTCACACTTTTCAATTCACGATTGATGATCCATGTTTCACGGCTATTCCAATCCGTACAATTTCTTCACCACATCAATATCTCCTTTTTCAGCTGCCCGTTGAAAACTGAGCATCTTATTCTGATCATTGAACTGCCGCAGGTCGGCAAGATTTTCCTCTACCAATTCGGCTGCATGATTGATGATCTCAATTCGTTTGGCATCTGTCATCTGGGTAGTAAAAGCGTTGATGACAAGAAATACCTGGTCAAGATTTTTGATGCTTTCATTCAGAATGCCGGTATATACTTTTCCCATGTAGTTAATTTCGTCTGCCGTAAAATGATCATCCTGCCGGAACAACTCCCAGGCGGAATGATATTCGCCAATCAGTGCAGTTTGCTTGTCAATAATGTCTTTGACACGGTGATAAGTAGCGATCACTTCTTTTACTTTACTTAACTCATCAAAATAATCTGCATATAATTTTCGCTGCTTTTCTACCCAATCGGAAATCTGATCCAGCTTTAACTTTGACATTGTGTTTTCTATGGCTTTCTGCGCATTTTGCAGCCAAATCGTTTTGTTTTGCAACCGTTGGATTTTTAAATCAACAGCGACAATCACTTTTTTTATACCTTTTTTAATAATATCGGCAATCGGTATTTGAGCATAGCCGCCAAATGATAATAGCAGCGCTATTGCTCCCGTCAATAATTTCTTTTTCATAGTTTATAATATTTAGCAGGTCCATTAAATAAGCACTTGGCAACTATATCAATTGAATAAATTTTCCCAGTTCCGGTTTCCTGCAACAGTTTATGCATGGAATCATAAATAGCAGTAGTAACTTTTCTTTTATATTCCAGTCTTGTTTTATTTCCCTTCATTTCTCTCTCATATTTCCATTTGCGGATGATTTTATATTTGCCCTCTGAACTGTTTTGCAGGGAAATACTCAAGGTATCATATTCCTTTCCAAACTCATATTCAGAGAAACGGATATAAGTACCGGGAATAGACTCCCTGACTTTATCTTTCGTATTTACAATACCGCAACTAAGAAAAATCATTACAATCAGCACATGAGCCAGTATTATCAGCACCATTTTCACTTCTATTTGTTTTTCAGTTCATTGGCAAAAGCCGCAATGCCCTTTTGAATATTACCGTCAAATTTTTCAGCATATTGCATCAGCTTTACTTTCTCTGTTTCTTCCGTTGTATAAGCGAGGTATTCTTCGAGCGATACTTCGGTCCGATAAACTTTACTTAATACCCCGCCGAGAGAGATAAATACCTCTTTATATTTCTTTGAAGGATCATTTGCCTTATTAATAGAAAGCACTAAGGCCTTTTCCTTCTCAGTCAACCCTAATAATTCTTGTATCTGTTCAAACTTGTTTTGATACTTGGATTGGTCGAGCAAGATTTTGCAATCGCTGTTATTAATGATTGCCTGTTTTACTACTGGAGAAGAAATAATATCTTCCACTTCCTGTGTGACGACAATGGCTTCACCGAAAAACTTGCGGACAGTTTTAAAAAGGTATTTGATGTATTCCGCCATTCCTTCTTTGGCAATTGCTTTCCAGGCCTCCTCGATCAGTATCATTTTACGGATGCCTTTCAGCTTCCGCATCTTGGAAATAAATACTTCCATGATGATGATAGTCACAACAGGAAATAGTATGGGATGATCTTTTATATTATCCAACTCAAATACGATAAAACGTTCTTTGAGTAGTTCAAGGTTTTCCATTGCGTTCAACAAATAATCAAATTCACCACCTTTATAGTAAGGCCGCAGCACATATAGAAAGTTAGAAACATCAAAATCCTTTTCCTTTACTTTATCTGTTTTTAATACTTCGACAAAATCCTGTTGAAGAAATTCATAAAAGGAATTGAAACAGGGGAAAATAGCAGTATTGTTCCCCAATTTTTCATAATAGAGTTGCAAGGCATTAGAAAGGGCGACATATTCAGACCGGTTAAAAGTTTCATTATCCTTTTTCCAGAGAGCCAATAACAACGTTTTAATACTCTCTTTCTTTTCCGTATCGAGAACATCACCTTCTCCTATATAGAATGGATTGAAACGGATCGGATTCTTTTCGTCATAAGTGAAGTAATAGCCGTTCACCATTTGACAAAGCCCTTTGTAGCTATGTCCAACATCTACTAATACAATATGAGTTCCCTGTTCATAATAGGAGCGGACCATGTGATTAGTAAAAAAACTTTTTCCACTACCGGAAGGGCCAAGAATAAATTTATTTCGGTTGGTGCAGATGCCTCTCTTGACAGGCTCATCCGAAATATCAGTATGCACCGGCTTACCGGAAAGGCGATCCCCCAACCGAATGCCAACGGGACTTAAAGAACTGCGATAGTTTGTTTCAAGATTTAAAAAGCAGCAAGCTTGTTCTGCAAATGTGTCGAAGGAGTCATTCATTGGAAAATCCGCTTCGTTACCCGGTATGCCCGCCCAGAAAATTTGCGGTGCTCCGTCCAGCTCTTGCTTCGGTACAGCATCCATCTGGGCAAGGGCAGATGATACCAGGTTTCTTACATCCTTTAATTCTTCTTTATTATCCGTCCACACGAGTACATTGAAATGCGCTTTGACAGGCAAGCGTTGTTGCGAAATAGCTTCGTTCAGAAATTCGTTTGTTGCGTCACGGCTGATTGCATTTTCCCTCGAATATGCTGAAAGTGATTGAAGTCTTAATCTTTTACTTTCTAACTTTTGAATCACTTTTTGGGTATCATCAATAAAAATGTATTGATTAAAAATATGATTACAAGGAAGCAGTTGTCCTAACGGGGATGCAAAGCCAATGGAAAATTTTGTCTTATCAGTTGAATATTTATCATAGTTGATCCTTGAACCGCAATAAGCAGGCAGGTCAGCGGCATCGGCAAGTGTAAACAACTGGCAATAATCGTTACCGATGCGGATGCCTTCTTTGAATGAAATATCTTTTAGTAAAAAACTACTTTCATTTGGCTGAATGTTTATGTATCGTTCAACCAAGCCGCAATATTCACCGCCGCCGGATAAATCTTCATTTTTTAATCTTTTCAATTGAGCAAACCCGCTGTCCTTTAATATCCGTTCAAATTGCCCAACGCTATCCAAAAAATCTTGTAATAATTGTGGTTTAAGCGTTTCTTCCGGAATAATGGAACGCCGAAGTAAATTCGAGAATAAAGAACTTCCCAGCTTTCTGTTAACCGGTTTTTTCGTCAGCATGATATAACACTGGTGGTCGAGATAGGGGCGTTCATTAAAGAACCGTTCGCTACTTCTTGCAAGAAAGCTCTTATCTTCCTTCGTAAAATCAGCTTTGTATTTTGTCTCCGTAAACCAATCCTGCTTATGAAATACTGTATGTCTTGGAAGAATTTTAATTGCTTTGATCAATGCTTGATGAAACGCTTCGTATTCCTGGTCAGATAAGGTGAACAGTTCCGGTAATGTTACTTCATAAGCAATCGTTACATCACCCTGTTTGGATAAAATGCAGTTATGCTCAACACCAAGAATAGGTAATATGTCTTTTAATTCCTTTTGCATAAATTGATAAAAACCTTTCTTGAATATGTTTTAATAACAGAGGGAATACTTCTTTTGGCGAGTGATTTCATCATTCCATGTTCACCGTATTTATGACTGAGTTTATATACATGAACAAATAAAGCAGTACCGGAAATAATAATGATACCGAGACAAACAAACATATTGACACCACAGATATAAAGGATGGCGAATAAGATCAACAATGTAAGCAGCCCACCACCGAGGTACCAGATGTATTGAGCTTTGAGTCCCTTAAATTCTATGGGCTTATTTATTCCTTTATTGATTGTATAGACTGATGTCGTCATAATATATCCTGAGTTTGGCGAAGGGTTATATTCCAAAAAATGATCTGATCACTGTTGCAACAACCACCAAAAACACGCAACTACCAAACCAGGCAGCTGCAACTTTTCCGGTATCAGGATCACCGTGATTCCATTTTGAATAGACTTTTACAGCACCGATCAGTCCGAGCACAGCGCCAATAGCATACATTAAATTCGTTCCCGCATCAAAGTAGCTACGCACTCTGGTATTCGCTTCATTGATACCGGCATTTCCATCTTGCGAAAAAGATATTACACTCGTTAATAAGAAAAACAAGAGATAAGCAATCCTAATTTTTTGCTCTCTGTTTAATTTCATTTGCTTCTTAGTCATACACACTTTTATTAATTCAATAAGTAAAATATTCTCTTTGATTACCTCCCGTAAGCCCCTCCTTCGGAGGGGTTTGGGGAGGCTTTTGGACGCTCCATCCAATCTATAACCACAGCACACGCAGATCTTCCTCGCTCAGATGGATGGAGCATTCTTCTTCGGATTCTTTTATAATAAAATCATTGATAGTTTCTCTAAAACCGGGTTCATCCCATTGGTTGTACCTTTTTAGCTTGCCTTGCAGTGAATAAATCAATTCATTTTTATTCTCCCGGCCACGAAATGCCGGTTTGATTTCTCTAATGATAAGCTGCGAATTGCTTTCCACTTTACCAGACTGATCCTCTGAAAGACCGGACCCCTTTCCAATACCTGAAAATATAGGAAGCTTGGCCTTGAAATAGACCACCCAGACAAAGAGATAGTAAGCGATAACAACAATAAGAAGTAACAGAAGATATTGTCCCCACGAAATTTGATTAAACATTTTATTAGCCTTTTATTTGATCGGAATTTTCAAATGCATTGCAAACATATAATCACAAAAAGTGCATTGGGGTGAATCATGGTGAACCCACGGTGAATTATCAATAGCTGTCTATATTTCGAATCATCTTTTGAAGAAAACGTTTTATATTTTCTCTCGATTCATAATCCACTTTATCACTGTTTTTCTGCAAGCTCTCCACGCTAAAGCCTTTTTGATTTTTATTTGCCAATTGAGATGCTGTTTTTTCGAGCAAACTTTTATAAGTCTCTGCAGGAGCGCCGCCGGAATCTATGAATGCTTTATGGAGAAGGTATAATTCAGATCCTTTAAAGGGAACATGTACCTGCGATAAAGCGACCTCTTTATTTTCTTTATTGTCTTGCTTACTGTGTACATATAATAGTTTAAGCTCAGCATGAATACACTGCAAAAGACTGACAGCATAATCATATTTTTCACGAATTTCTTCCATATAGATAATAGTTGAGTGGCTGAATTTTTTACTTTCAGTTTTTCAGGAAGAAAAGTGGATAACCAGAATCCAGTTAATCATGGATCGAGCACCCGAACTTCTTATACCAGTGGATGCTTTTCAGTGTGGAAGCTTCAAGACAAATAGTTTTTTGTTCGGTATTGGCTTTTATTTATAACATCATTTAAAAAATGACTGCCGATATTATTTTCTGTCAGAAAAACCTTTTCGTAATAATAGCAAACCTCAAAAATAAATTCATAAAACTTCTGAGCCCCCAATCTCTTTTCTCGTCTTGTTTGGCAAAACTGCGAACATTCTTATTGTTGCTGAAAGAACGGGCAAGAATATTTAATAGGGTTGATTTATAGGTCTTATCTGCAATAATCATCTCAACAAATTAAAGATTCAATCGCAAAATGTATAACGCAGATGAGCTGCTATTACGATTTTACCTAAAATAGTACCACTTGAACAATTTTTTGTACCACTTGCGATATTTCTGCATAGGTTTAATTAGAACCTTTATGCTTCTGAAGTCAGGATAAGCCTTTAGTAAACTGCTAAATTGATTCCAATGTCAAAAAAACTATCTGCCATCATTATTGAAACTATATCAGCATTGCTGATCTTCCTCTTTGTTTATACGGTGATTTCAAAACTGATACATCATAATCAATCCCTCTATACACTTGGAAGATCACCATTGGTAAAATCTTTTAAGACTCTTATTGCCTGGATTATTCCTATTGGTGAACTATGCATCTCCTTACTTCTTTTAATACCAAAATGGAGGCCGGTGGGATTGCTTGCTTCAGTTTTCCTTATGAGTATTTTTAGCATCTATATCGGTTATATGTTGATTTTTGTTCCGAATCTGCCTTGTTCATGCGGGGGCATTATTCAACAACTGACCTGGAAAGAACATTTACTGTTCAATATTGGGATTACGATTTTTGCGTTAACAGGGTTTTTATTATACAAACGATCAAAAATTTTTATAGCTATAAACAGGCTAAGCCGAAAACCTGTATAAAAGAGTAGGCAGTATTTTTAACTAAAACAATTTTTATGAAAAAGTATTTGATGGGAGTGGTTGCGGTTTTGCTGGCAGTTGCCTTCAGCGCTTTTACCTACCTCCCGGTTAACAATGAAACTTCAGTAACAGATTTTACATGGGCAAAAACTGATCTGAGCGGAAACATTCCTTCAAACCCCGATCTTTTTGTTGGCACCGCAGCAGAAGCACAAAGCCATTTTTCCTGTCCAGAGGGCAGTACTTATTATTGTGCAAAAGCCGTGGATGAAAACAATGATCCCATTCCGGGTGTGCCGCCTGTGATGAGAAGTTTGTAAAATAAAAGAGATGGTTTACAAAAAGAAGTCGCTGC
>JAFDXH010000198.1 GCA_018268075.1 Bacteroidota bacterium
ATTACAAGCATATCAATCATATACTTAACCAGTTTGAAAAGGATGTTACAACCCCCGATATGGTAGGCGGTAAAGATGATACAAGCGATGTAAGGACACAAACATCGGTAGTACGATTAAGCAATTGGTTAGCCGATACATTAAGCACGGAGGAAAGCAAACAGGCTGCTATTAATTTATTGCCATTGCTTAAAAACGGCACTTATGCCAACCTTACAAACGAAGTTTACAAGCTGCGTAATGAACCCAATGCAAATAAGTTGGAATTAGAGCTTATTGCCTTGTCTAAAAAATACACATCCAAAATAAAGCGTACACTTAAAAAAGATGCTACGCCATTAGAACCAAAAATAATCATTTCCGAAACCTTTGTATAGATGAAAGAAATTAAAAATATAAATTCAGATTTTGAGCAAATACTATTGTTTATACAAGAGGCTCGTAGTCGTGTATATGTCAAAGCAAATGCCGAATTGGTTTTACTATATTTTAATGTAGGAAAAGTTGTTTCCGAAAAAGTAAGTGCTGGTAATTGGGGCGAAAATACAGTTCAAGAATTAGCCAATTTTATAGTCGCTAAACAACCCGAATTGTCTGGTTTTAATCGTAGGGGTTTATATAGAATGAAGCAGTTTTATGAAACCTACTCAAATCCACAATTGGTATCAATAGCGATGGCAGAACTGCAAGCTATTGAAAATAAAGCAAATACAAAAGTGTCACCACTGGCGACACAAATTAAAAAAGCACAAAACACAAAAGTGTCACCAGTGGTGACACAATTAGAAAATCAAGAAATTGAGATAGAAAATTTTATAAAAAATATGCTTAGTAAGGTAAGTTGGTCGCACCATTTGCTAATACTAAATAAGGCTAAAACCATAGAAGAAAAATTGTTTTATTTATCACATACTGTTTTAGAAAAATTAGGTAAAAGAGAATTAGAAAGACAATTAAATACAGCTGTGTATGAAAGAACTATGCTTTCAAACAAAACAATTTCCAATATTAAAAACCAACTACCCCAAAATCTTTTCAAAGACCCTTATATTTTTGAATTTTTAGACTTAACCGAAAACCATAGCGAAAAAGATTTTGAAAAAGCCATCACTCACAACCTACAAAAATTTATATTAGAAGTAGGGAAAGGCTTTACCTATATGGGCAATCAATACAGGCTGCAAGTAGGCAACAAAGATTATTACACAGATTTGCTTTTCTATCACCGAGATTTACAGTGCCTTGTATTATTTGAGCTAAAAATTGAAGACTTTGCACCAGAGTTTTTAGGAAAGCTCAATTTTTATTTAGAGGCATTAGACCGTGATGTCAAACGACCAAACGAAAACCCAAGCATTGGTATATTACTATGCAAAGGGAAAGACACAGAAGTGGTGGAGTACGCAATGGCTCGTAATGCAAGCCCTGCAATTATTGCCGACTACGAAACTAAATTAATTGACAAAAAAGTATTAGCCAATAAACTACACCAATTGGCAGAAATATTTAACAAAGAAACTGAATAATGGATATAAAAGATATAAGACAGCTGCTTGAAAGCCCTTATAATCAAAAGGAGTGGAAAGTGTTTTTGCAAAGCCACTTTACCAATGGTAAATTATTTGGCGATGCCCACAGCATTGAACTTACAGATAAAAACCTCTGCAAAAAATGCTACTCATTGGGCAACTATGAAGTAAACGAATATACCAAAATAGGCATCTTTGAAGTGCAACTAAACGACAATGTAAAACTTACCCGTAACCGTGTAGGATTAAGAAACCTTATTAAAAGCATTACAGCACAGGTGGCAGGTGCTATGGTGGTATTTGTGCAAGGCGATAAATGGCGATTTAGCTATATCAGCAAGCGTAAAGTAAAGAACAAAGAAACCAACACCATTGAAGATAAAGAAACAGCCCCCAAGCGTTACACTTACTTATTTGGTAAAAACGAAAAGGCATTAACAGCAGCCATTCGCTTTCACAAGCTCATTCAAAAGCAACAGGGTAATTTATATCAATATTTAACCCTGAATGATTTTGAAGAGGCGTTCTCTGTAGAAAAACTAAGTAAAGATTTCTTCAACGAGTACAAAAAATCGTATGAAGACTTTGTGGAGTTTATTACTGGTAAACGGTATGTAAAAAAGGGCAACAAGTTTGTTGAAACGGTAATACATCCTGCCAACTTTCAATTAAGGAATTTATTTGGTAATGATGAAAAGCAAGCTCGTGATTTCTGTAAACGAATGATGGGGCGAATAGTGTTTTTATACTTCATTCAAAAGAAAGGTTGGTTGGCAGTAGCACAAGGCAAAAAATGGGGCGAAGGCAATCAGGATTATTTATTTGATTTATATAGAACTTCAAAACACAAAGACGATTTCTATACACAGGAATTAGTGCCTTTGTTTTTCAAAACCTTAAACAATACCAATTCTGAAAAGGAAACAAACACACTTCGGTTTCCATACTTAAATGGTGGTTTGTTTGACGATAGCCACGATAGGAAATTTAATAAGCTGGCAATGCCAACAGAAATATTTGAAAATCTGTTTAACACCTTTAATAATTTCAACTTTACCATTTACGAAGATGCACCTGATGAACACACAGTAGCTGTTGACCCCGAAATGTTGGGGCATATTTTTGAAAACTTGTTGGAGGATAACAAGGACAAAGGAGCTTTCTATACACCAAAGGAGATAGTGCATTATATGTGCAGGGAGAGCCTTTTTCAATACATAATTAATAATGAAGAATTAAAAATTAAAAATGAAGACGACAGGGCTGCCATTAAAAAAATAATAGAACAAACCGAATTAACAAAAGAAGAAATAGCCTTTGCAGAAAAGAATGCTTTTAAAATAATAGATGCTTTAGAGCAGGTAAAAATTTGCGACCCTGCCATTGGTTCAGGGGCTTTTCCTATGGGCTTGTTGCAAGAAATATTTAATACTCAAATTTATTTACAAGAACTCAAAGGGTTTACCCGTAAGCAAACAGAAGCAGAAATAAAAAAACACATTATAGAAGAAAGCATTTATGGGGTAGATATTGATGCAGGTGCGGTGGACATTGCAAGGCTGCGTTTTTGGTTGAGTTTGGTGGTAGATGAAACAGAGCCACAACCATTGCCCAATCTAAGTTTTAAAATTGTATGTGCCAATACCTTGATACCATTGGG
>JAFDXH010000199.1 GCA_018268075.1 Bacteroidota bacterium
TATCGCATGCGGCCGGTACCAGCACCGAAAAGATAGCGTGGAATTATAATCTGGCACATGGTGTATATCAGTTGGAAGTAACCCGGCCAGATGCAAGCGTGAAAGTGATCAAGGTAATGTATTGAGGCAGAATGCGATGAAAGTATTCGCGTAAAAGGCATTGAAACTGATTTCTTGAAAAAGAAAAAAGTTTAAAAATAAAATATCCAAATCCGCTGAAAGGCATATCCCCAAAGGGGTTATATAAATCTGTATTCAAAGCAAGGCCATTGGTTAATCAATTTATTTAAATCTCTAAAATCATGAGAATGAAACAACTCAACTTTATTTTAGCAGCAGCTATAGGTATCTGCTGTTTTCAAACGACTCAGGCACAGTTGTGCACAGGCGACAAAGGCCCTAATTTATTGGCAGAAAAGGGATCTTTCAGTACCCGGTATATTACAACCAACGATGCCTCAGATCCATGTACGCGTGCAGGCACCAGTAGTTTTAATCCAACAGGAAATATTGGGAATGCCTTGGTGGGTTGTAGTGCGGCAGTAGGTGCATCTATACCTTGTTCAGATTATAATTATACCGCCTCATCCAATGGTATGATGCCGGAGTTTACTTATTCATTGGTAAAAGTAATGGGTGATGCAAGTGGCTCAAACTGCCTGCACACGCCCATCTGGCAAGGGAAGGACCATAGTAATGACGGTGGATATTTTATGGCAGTAAATGGCGCCCCAAGCGTAGGGTACAGTACCCTATTCTATCAAATAAAAAGTATCCCTGTTTGTATAGGTACTACTTATGAGTTTTCAGCCTGGGTATTGAACATGATGCCGCCAGGTGGTAGCACTAATGCTGCGCCCAATGTATCCTTTGTGGTAAATGGGCAGGTGATAGGTACGTCTGGCGCTATAGCTTATGACCGCGCGTGGCATCAGGTAGGAGGTTCCTTTACGGCTACTACAGATCATGTAGATCTTCAGGTAATCAATGCTACACAAGTTGCAGGCGGAAACGATCTTGGCCTTGATGATATCTCTTTCAGAGTATGTAAATCCCGCATTATTGTGGATGGCCCAGAAACATATCTTGAAGGTGATTCCCCCAATCCTCAATTTACTGTTACCGATCCATTGGATGAAAACACTTGGTATAAGTGGCAATTAAGTACCGATGGTGGAATTACTTTTGCTAATATCACCAATGGTTCCACTACCACCTATAATGCAAATCATAAGTTTGTAGTATCTCCCAATTTTATTGGCCAGGCAGTAACTGAAATGAATGGATTTATTTACAGGCTGGTAGTATCTACAAGTAAAAGCGGGCTAAATAATCCAGATTGTATTTATTTTAATGATTATAAATTGATTGTTACTTCTGGCGGCCCATTGCCTATTCAGCTTTCTTCATTTAATGGAACCTATACAGATGGTGTTTCATCATTGAACTGGGCTACTAGTCAGGAGATCAACAGTGATCATTTTGAGTTGCTGCGCAGCTTTAATGGAAATGACTATGAGGTGGCGGCCAATGTAAGAGCAGCAGGCAATAATGGGAAGGCCTATCAGTTTAAGGACAAAGTAACGGTGCCGGGTAACGTAGTGTATTACAAATTAAAGCAAGTGGATAAAGATGGTCAGTTCAGTTTTTCAAACATCATTAAATTGAACGTGTCAAAGGGGAAAACTTCATTACAATTATTCCCCAATCCTGTAATAAATGATTTTACTGCTACACTAACCGTGGACAAATCTGCATCAGCCACTTTATTAATCAGGAATGTAACAGGCCAAACAGTTTATACAAAAACTGTAAATCTGATAAAGGGTAATAATTCTCTGGTAGTAACAGATGCGTCTTTAAAAACTGGGATGTATTATGTTTCAATTATAAACGATGAAATAAATTATAGCAGCAAGCTTCAAAAGCAGTAATCTTCCTTACATCCTACAATTACCAACCCGCTAAACCTTAACATTAGCGGGTTTTTTTTGTGCCTATACAACAGTAGGTAAAATTTGCCAACAAAATCAAATTTGTGTAGCCAAAAGACCTGTCAGTATGCTTTTTGATGATTACGCGCATAAAAATTAAGTGTCATATTTTTGTAAAATGGAATAATAATTTATATTTGTAGTCGTAAACGGGCACCTCTTAGCTCTTTGCACCTTGATCCATTTTCTTTTAAAAGCACTGCTTATTTTTCCTTTCCTCTGATTGCCTCTATACCTTTTTTATTTTGAAAATATTATTATGAGGAAAATTTACCCTGTCATCATTTTATTATTGATATGGTCTGCATCTACTTATGCACAAACAATTACAATTCCAGCTACAAATGATGATATTCAGGATTCTCGCCAGCCTTACGGTTCTTGGTATGGGTACGAAAGAACAGCTATAATTTATACTGCTGCGGAGATTGCTCAATCTGGAAATATTAACCAAATAGGATTTTATTTAAACTTCAGAAGGCCTATTGCACAAGGTGTGGCAACTAAAATTTATTTAAAAACTACTAATAACAATAATTTTCCTGCGGGCGGAACCACGGTAGCTGCCGAAGAAAGTGGCGCTACTTTAGTATTTGATCAGGTAATTCCAGAGCCCAGTTTTATAGTGGGTTGGGTTACTGTAAACATTACCTCTTTTTTGTACAATAATACTTCAAACCTCGAAATAATTATTGAAACAAATGCTACTGGCATAGGAAATGAAGGTCCTGATTCTAAGCAATTCAGGTATTCTTTAACCGGTAATAATTTTATGGCTCAACGATGGGCAAAAGATTATTCGCCGCCAACACAAACCGGGAGTGAATTGTTACAAAATTATACCGGGCTTAATATAAGGCCCAATGTACAGCTTACTTTTAGTGCAGCAGTACCGACTATTAGTTCTATTGCACCATCGGTAATATGCGTAAATGATCAGTTTACAATAACTGGAACTAATCTTTCAGGCGCAACAGCAGTAAATATTGGCGCTAATGCGGCATCAATTATATCAACATCTTCCACACAGATTGTAGCAAGTTTTGCTACTGCGGTTACGGGCAAAGTGACGGTAACAAATCCAGCAGGAAGCGTGACCAGCGCCCAAACGCTTACCGTGAATCCACTCCCTGGCACAGTATCTCTATCTGTAACGGGCACAGATTGTGACCCAGCAAGAACGATTGCGGCAACTTCTGCAGGCAATACAATTTATTATCAAACTACACCGGGAGTAAATATTTCTTCAAATGTATATAGTGTGCCTATTACAGTTAATACTATAGGAAACTATACCTATTATTTTCGTGCAAAATCACCCTCAGGTTGTTTTGGTACTGAAAATAGTATTTCATTCAGCCTGAATAATACTAGTGTGCCACTAACGCCCTCTATCACAGGTTCTGGTTGTGGTGAGTCCTTTATATCTGCTTCAGGCGGGTCTGGCGGAAATATATATTTTCAGGGTACTGATGTGGCAGGCGGCCACACAAATCTAGGTGACGGATCACCCAAGCAAGTAACTGTTTCAGGTGATTATTATTTTCAGGAGCAGAATGCGTGTGGATGGGGGCCAATTTTAAAAATAACTGTTGCAATACTTCCAGTGCCCGATGCTGTTATCGTGTCCGGGCCACTTACTTTTTGTGGATCTGCCACTATTAATGCTACAGGTGGAACTGGGGGAACCATTTATTTTCAGGGAACTGTTTCCGGAGGTGCCAGTACAGCGGTGCCATCCTCTGCTCAGGTTGTAACTGCATCAGGAACTTATTATTTCAGAGCCAGGTCTTCAGGTGGTTGTTGGGGTAAAGAGGATAGTATCGTTGTTGCTAAAACAAGTACATTCAGTATAACAACTCAACCTGTTACTCAGATTGTGTGCGAAAATTCATCTGTGAGTTTTAGTGTTCAGACCAGTATCCCATCAGGGCTTACCTATCAATGGAGAAGGGGAAATACCCCTATAGTAAATGGTGGAAGTTACTCTGGAGTAAATACAGCAACACTAACCATTAATCCGATAGTAAAAATAACTCACGAAGCGACAGATTATAATTGCATCATCACAGACGCCTGTGGAAGTATTGCAACAGACTATGTTTCTCTTACTGTTAATAAAGCTACTCCAGCACCAACTACGCAACCTATGGTACTCCAATTTCCGACTATAGGTGTAACCAGCATTTTGGGTACATTTTCTTATTCAGTACCACCAGCAAGCGGTTATTTAGTAGTTAGAAGAGATGTAAATACGGTACCTGCTAATCCAGTGAATGGAGCTACCTACAATGTAGGGGATAATGTACTTGGAGCAGGAACTTATGTAGAATATATGGGGCCGGATAACTTCTTTTATTCTAATGGGCTGAATCCTGGAACTACTTATTACTACTGGGTGTATGCATTTAATTATAATGATTGCGGTACCAGCCCATTGTATAATACAGTAAACCCTTTATACGGAAGCGTTACTACGGGCACCAATACAGCGTGTGCCTCAAGATCTACCTTATATTGGGTAGGGAATGGTAGTTACATAGGCACCTATTGGAATTCAAATAGTAATTTCAATGATTGGCATAATTGGTCCACTACCTCAGATGGGAATACTCGGGTGAATGGCTTAATCCCAACAAAATGTAATGATGTGGTGATAGATGTCAACTCAGATGTTACTATTGCATTAAGTGGTGATGTGGAAATTTATGGCCTACAATTTCTTGCAAGAAGAAGAAAGGTTTGGGTTTTTGATCTAAATACAAATGCAAGACTTTATGCAAGCAGTTATTCGCTTACAGTTAATGGCAATGCTGAAATAGATGTGGTAAAACCACACAAAAATGCGGACTATTCAAGTGGTACTAATATTTATATTGGCGAAGATACCAATGATGGAACCGGTATTATTGATTTTAAAGCTAATGTTTCAATGGGTGTAAATAGTACAAATATAAAATTTGATCCTGCTCCCGCTGCCAGCCATGCCGCAGGCTTTATCGGAAATTCAAAAAGTAAAATTATTATTCGAGGCGACCTTAACATGGGCACTATGGCAGCCATACCTACAGATGCAACACCGGGAACAATAGAGTTTGATGGGCAGAGTGGTTTATTGCAGCAGGTATTATGGAATAATGACCGATATTATGCCAACTTTGAAAATGTAGTGATAGGTAATACTAATAGCCCGATAGTGCAACCAAGAACAGGTACCTATACACCGGATAATATTTTAGGTGACCTGAAAATCAATAACAGTGCAATATTAAATTTGGGGCTTTACCAATGGAATAGAGGCAGTGTTGGCGGTAAGCTGGAATTAAATAATAATGCTACCCTTAGGTTAAGCAATGTACTCTCTCTTCCAGTGGATGGTGGGGGAGTGCAGGTGCCCGGTAGTAATTTTCCGGGCGGTTTCGCTACTTTGGCTCTTTCGCCATCGAGCACGGTAGAATACAATGGCGCGATGGGTACCACTCAAACAATTTATGATGTGCCGGTTTACGGAAATCTTACTTTATCCAATTCTACAAAGAGTGGGCTATCCTACAAGATAAATACAGGTGAAATAAAAATAGCAGGCAATGGCAACCTGGATACGCTTACTGCTACTACTCTTGGTTTTGATTTTAAAACTACGACCCCAAGTGCAAAGATTTTTGTGAATAATAGTGCTACATTAATTACCGGTACTTCTAAGATTTATGGCAATGGCGGCTTTTATCTACAGGATGGTGGTATTTTGGGTATGGGGTCGCCATCAGGAATTACATCTTCGGGCGCTACAGGAAATGTACAAACTGTTACCAGAGCCTTCGGAACAGGGGCTAACTATATCTATAATGGTACAGTGGCCCAAAATTCTGGCAACGCACTACCTACTTCAATGAATAAACTCATTATTGATAATCCTGTATCTGTCACATTAGATAATTCTACTTTAAAAAATTACAATCCCACAGATACACTGGCATTAAACAAGGGGTCATTATTTCTGAATGACAATATGGTCACAATAAATAATTTCAGAAGAAACAGTGGAGCTTTTACCGGTTCTGACAAATCAGGAATAACTATAAATGGCACCCACATTCCGTTGGTGTTTACTTCGCATGTAGGGCTTTTAAAGGATTTAGTTTTAAATAACTCAGGATCAGCTTACGTAGGTTCTGTCACAGATACAGATACACTTAATATCACAGGAGGTCAATCGTTGAATAACGAAGGTTCTGTTGCAGTAGGCTCAGGCGCTACTCTTACTACCAATGGAAACCTCACCCTAAAATCTAATCAGTATGGTACAGCACGTGTAGTAGAAATACCGGAGGATGGAGGAGGAAATGCATTAGGTAATATATCGGGAAAAGTAACCGTAGAGCGGTATTTCCGCGCGCACAATGCATGGCGTTTTCTTTCAGTAAATACAAAACCTAATCAAACATTTCATGATGCATGGCAGGAAGGCCAGATAAGCGGGCAAAGGATTTCTACCGGCTATGGTATCCATATACCTGGCGAGATGAACAATTGGAATGCTCTTGGATTTGATCAAAAATCTTATGCACCTGCAGTAAAATGGTATAATCCGGCTACCAACAATTTTGCTGGTATTCCGAATACAAACTCAACATTTGATGCCACCAAAGGTGGTTACCTCACTTTTGTAAGAGGCGATAGGTGGGTAGATGGAGTAATTAATAATAATAGCAGGCCTACCATTCTACGAACCAAAGGCGATTTGTTTTTGGGAAAACAACAAACTATTACTGTAGTTAATACCGGGTATGAATTTGTTCCTGTAAATAATCCTTATGCATCGCCAATCAATTTAACATTATTGGATAATTATCCTGTTGTGTATGTTTTTGATCCTAATCTATTTGGCATCTGGGGATATGGGGGCATTCAGACTTTGACATGGGATGGCAGTAATTATGTTCCGTTATTCCCAACCTCCGGAAGCTACGGCGCACCTTTTAATGCAAATCCAAATATTATTCAAAGTGGCCAATCATTTTGGGTAAGTACACTCAGCCCTACGGCAGTTACTTTTACTATAAAAGAAAGTATAAAAACCGCTGCCTCTACAGGAGGAAGCATGTTCAGACCCCAAGGACCGGAAATTCAGTTTCCGGAACTGCGTACTACGCTTTATCGTATAAATGGGAATAATGCTGAAACTGCTGATGCTGCCTTGCAACAATTTGATGAAGATTTCTCTAATGGTAATGATGGGCAGGATGCATTAAAAATGAAAAACGGATTTACCCAAAACATTGGCATAAGAAGTCAAGCAAAAATATTATCAGTAGAACGAAGAAAGCCATTTGCAAATGCAGACACTGTATTTTTTGATTTGAGTAATTTAGCAATAAAGAGTTACCGGATAGAGTTTGTAGCAAAACAATTACAACGCAATGGCCTGGAAGGTTGGGTAGAAGACAGTTACCTGCACACGAAAACGCCGTTGAGCTTAGAAGGCGCTACCACTGTTGATTTCAGTGTGACCAATGTGGCAGGTTCTTATGCTGCAGATCGTTTCCGCATCGTGTTTCAGGCACCTGCGGGCCCATTGCCAGTAACCA
>JAFDXH010000019.1 GCA_018268075.1 Bacteroidota bacterium
ACCTGAAGCGCCTTTACTAACTGATTCATTAAAAGTAATAGTACCTGTGAAGGTAGTAGCCACATCAGTTGCGCTATTAGCAGGAAATAATGTTGAAATGGTTGGTGGCGTTACATCCGGGCCATCGTGGTTTAAAGGTGTAGGCGCGCCCGTTACAAAGTCTGTCGCATTTTGATTCGTATCAAAGCCTGGCGTTTTGCGCTGTACACTTGTAGTATTAGAAGGTGCCGGCGTAGGGCCTGTACCTTCATAGCAGGTAGCTGTTCCAAATCCTACCAGATCAACTAATGCCGGATTAGAAGAAGCAGGGCAACCGGATAAAGCTGTTGTTGTATTTACCAATGCCACCTTGCCCGCAGTAGCCGACATTGCAATAGTGCCTATGGCATCTGGAGTGGGCAATGAAACACTTCCGCCAGTACCGGCTGCTTCCTGAATTAAATAATATCCATTGGCAGGGATAGTGCCCGATAAATTAGTAACCGTCCAAGTAGAGCCTGATGCACTTGCATATTGAACAGACCAGCCTGCTAGCGAAACTGCAGTACCACTGTTATTGTAAAGCTCAATAAAATCATTTTTGTAGGTAGCCCCAGAGTTGCCGCCACCGCCATATACTTCATTAATTACTACCTGAGCATTTGTGGTAATTAAAAAAAGCATACAGGAAAAGAATAAGTAGAATTTTTTCATGTGTGTTGATTTTTTTAGAGGGCGTAATTTAGGGAAAATAAATTTTATTAGCGTCATATTTAAGTTATCTAATGATTACACTTGCATTTTGAGTAGAATAATTTTCTTGTGATAGATCCTAAACTCCTTTTATTTTAAATATCATGTTGAAATGAGATTCAGCGATTTAATAGGAATGAACCATACTATTGATTCATAATCTTGAAAACTGCTATCAATAAGTATTTCTTGGTTTTTAATTGAGCAGGCTAACGTAATTTTTTTTAAAAATTTCAATTATAAAAGGTGGCCTATAGAATTGAAGATCTTTTTTTCTAAAAAAATTTTTATTTTGGAAGGATATTTGCAAAATCAGATTTAAAATAGATAGATATGTATGATTTAAAAATAATAATAGCCAGCACTAGGCCTTTACGAAGGGGCATCATTGTGGCAAACTGGTTTGTAGAGGAGGTTAAAAAATATACTGAATTTCAAGTAGAAATTCTGGATCTGGATACAATAAATTTGCCATTTTTAGATGAGCCCAAGCATCCCCGATTGCAGCAATACACGCATGAGCATACGAAAAGATGGAGTGAAAAAATTAATGCAGCAGATGCTTTTGTAGTAATTATTCCTGAATACAATTATAGTATGCCTCCTACTTTGCTGAATGCTATTGATTTTGTATATAAAGAATGGAATTACAAACCTGTTGGGATTGTGAGTTATGGCGGAATTTCCGGTGGGCTGCGGTCTGCACAGGTTTGCAAGGAAGTGATGACTACTGTAAAAATGGTACCATTGGCTGAAGGTGTTGCATTGCCTTTTTTTGAAAAAAGAATTGTGAACGAGGTTTTTCAGTCCGATGAACTGGTAGATAAATCAGTTCAAACAATGATGAGAGAATTAGAAAAATGGACGAAAGCACTAAAGCCAATGAGAAGCCCAGATTTTTAATTAAATGATATCTGGTAAGTTAGCTAACTAAACTTTGCACATACCAGATAGATAAATTATTTTTTAAAAAAATATAAAAATTATGGAATATAGAAAATTAGGCAGTACCGGATTGATGGTTTCTCCCATTACTTTTGGGGGAAATGTTTTTGGCTGGACAATAGATGAAGCACAATCGTTTAAAATGCTGGATGCTTTTACTGGCGCCGGATTTAATTTTATTGATACAGCCGATACTTATTCTCGATGGATGCCCGGTAATAAAGGCGGCGAGTCAGAAATGATTATTGGAAACTGGTTGAAAAAAAATGGTAAGAGAAATGAAGTAATCATTGCTACCAAGGTAGGTGGCGATATGGGGAGCGGAAAAAGGGATCTGAGTGCCAACCACATTAAATCAGGTGTCAATGAGTCATTGAAGCGATTACAAACAGATTATATAGATCTTTATCAGGCGCACTATGACGATCTTGATACATCTGTAGAAGAAACGATGATCGCCTTCAATGAACTTATCAAAGAAGGAAAGGTGCGTTACATAGGCGCATCCAATTTAAGTGCTCAAAGGATTAAAGAATCAAATGATTTTGCTCATAAACAGGGCCTTCAACCATACATAAGCCTGCAGCCTCTTTATAATTTATATGATAGAGAAAAATTTGAGACGGAATATTTAAAAATGGCTATTGAAGAAAATCTATCTGTACTTCCATATTACGCTCTGGCAAGTGGGTTTCTATCTGGGAAATACAGAAATGAGGCTGACTTTGAAAAGAGTACCCGTGGAAAAGGAATTGGAAAATACCTAAATGATAGAGGCCTGAGAATTTTAAAAGCCATGGATGTCGTAGCTTCAGAGCAAGGAGTTACCTTATCCGGAATAGCTCTGGCTTGGCTTATGCATAAGCCTTCTGTCACTTCGGCTATAGCAAGCGTAACAAATGACCAACAAATGCAGCAATTAATTAATGCTGCCCGAATTGAATTAAATAATAAACAAAGGTCGCTTTTAGACGAAGCGAGCCGTTACTAATCATTCAAATAATCCATTCTTAACATATTAAATTTTAATAGAAGTAGGATTAAATTCAAAAGAAAATTACTTTTGAGGTGAATGTCATGAAAAAAATTATTTTCTTCCTATTAACGCTCGCTTACATTACAGCTACATCAGGGGCTACCGTGTACCTACATGAGTGTATGGGCAAGGTGATAGATTGGAATATCCGCGATACTGGTGATAAATGCGCCAATTGTGGAATGCATAAAAATAAGGCGAATGATTGTTGCAAAGACATAGTGAGGTCTTATAAATTACAATCCGCTCACTCCATTCCCGTATCTAATTTTCATGGCTTTTCTTTTGACATTGCTTCGCCGGAATATTTCAGCCACGATGTAAAAATATTATACAATTATTCTTTTAGTATTCCATTTTACGTATCACCCCCGCCCAGAGCCGGTGCAGGTTTGTGTATTTTCAATTGTACTTTTTTGATTTAAAAATGCTGTTCCCGTTTTATTACTTAAAAATTATTTTTTGAGGTAATAAGCTGCATCTGATTTTTTTCAAAAAAAAAATCGTCGTATGACGAACAATTATCAATAAAAATGAAAATACATTCAAAAAATAAATTTTTTCACCAATCTCTTTTTCCCTACAGGGTATTGGTTTTACTATCAATAATCTTAGTTTTTAATATTAAAATATTTGCTCAGGCAGGTGTTACTGTTACCGATTCATTTCGGGTAGAAGGAGTATGTGGGTCATGCAAAGCACGTATCGAAAAGGCGTTAAAAATTAAAGGCATTCATGAAGCAAATTGGCGAGTGAGCAACAAAATGCTTACTGTAGTTTATCGGCCAACTGAAATTACCTTGCCTGAAATTGAAGGCCGGATTGCAGAGGTAGGCCATGATACACCCTTAAAAAAAGCAAAAGAAGAAGTCTATAATAAACTTCCCGAATGTTGCCTTTATAAAGACCCTGCCAATGATGCACATAGTGA
>JAFDXH010000001.1 GCA_018268075.1 Bacteroidota bacterium
TAACCTCATTGATTTACGATATCAATGAGGTTTTTTTTTTATGTTTTTTTTGAAAATACGGTATAAGGGCCTGCTGACAAAAAATATGAATTTTAATTCTTTCAAATGCAACATCCATCAAAAATTTCCCAGACAGTCGCAGGTCTCCCGACCTGTGACTGTTCGTTACTAATCCTGATCGAAAGATGAATCTGCGATTTAATTTAAAGAAAAGGCAATCACAGTAGCTTATTACTATGTTCTGTACATTTTCTTAATAAGCAGCAAGTACAAATTTGATGACAGAGAAGGTGTGTATTTTGTAACATCTACGGTTGTGAACTGGGTAGATGTATTTACACGTGATATTTACCGGAATATTTTGTTGGATAGTTTTAGGTTTTGTCAAATGAGTCAGAACTTTCAATTACATGCGTAGGTACTAATGCCGAACCATTTTCATTTGATTTGTTCGTTTATCAATAATGCAAACCTAAGTATTGTAATAAAAAATATCAAAAGTTTTACAGCAATGAAAATAATAGATGCTATAATAAACAATCCTCAGGAGAGCAGAAAGGAATGGATGCTTGACTTATTTGAAAAAAATGGTCAAAGGATGCAAAGTAATTTTCGTTTTCAATTCTGGCAGCACGAGAATCACCCTATTTTGCATAACACTAAAGAAATGTATCAACAGAGGCTTGTGTACCTGCATGAAAATCCGGAAAGAGCCGGATTTGTAAAGCACCCGATTGACTGGAAACATAGTAGCTCAATTGATTATTATACCGAAGCAGGGAAAGGCTTATTGGAATTAATAAGATTAGATTGAGGATTGTCGTGTGTTATTGTTGACCAATGTTTTTATTAATGAAGCAAAAGTAACGCTTTGGCACAGGTCAGGAGACCTGCGCCAGAGGGAAAAGGCTTATTGAAATTAGTAAGATTGGACTGAGGATTGTCGTGTGTTATTGTTGACCAATGTTTTTATTAATGAAGCAAAAGTAACGCTTTGGCACAGGTCAGGATTTCAAATTTTCTTAGATGAATATTGGATTAAATTAGCAGTATGAAAAAAGCAGTATTTATTACTTTGTTTGCTTTTATGAGCCTCAGCGTTTTTTCTCAGCACTTTTATTTTAAGTGTCATTATAAAAATGGGATCAAGCCTTATTTGTATTTTTACCCTCAGCAAAATGTTTTTGAGGATGCAATTTCCTATACCATACCATTGATAAATGACACGGATAGTAGCGTCTATGCAAATTTAAATCCTTCAAGAATAAATTTCCTGAATATTGGATTCGATCCCATCTTAGAATGTCCGGGTGATAGCTTGGAAGGCACTTTTGATGGAAGCCATTTTCAACCAAAAGATTCCAATACAATCAATTTCAACCTCTTAAAAATAGCACAGGGCTTTTCAAAAATTGTAGTTCAGTATCCGGTTGGCGGCGATTACTTAAAGTTTAAATCACTTGTAGGGTTGCTCCGGCTATATATTGACAGTACCAATAATGAATTTAATAATAACATACGTCCCTGGCAAAACGAAGGAGTTAATATAGCCATGAAAGAATATTTATGTATGCGACTAGCGCACTTTCTGGTATTGCCTATTCTCTTCAAAAATAATTATGATAAGAATGAACTTAATGCAATTATTCATAAAAATATTCAGATAAAATATCCTGAGTATTGGTTGCAGATACAACCCGGACGTATTTTTCTAAAAACTTATTATCAGAATATTAGCCTTCCGAATGCGCACTTCAGTCTCGAAAAATCAGTGATGGGTAAATATTATTCTTTTTACCCGATTCATAAATTAGTTAGCTATTATTACTTTTTAGAATGTCTTAAAAGAGCTGTAGTCAAGACCAAACTTCAGTTATTAAGCGATTGGAAAAGGGTGAATTCCAATTTAATTTTATCTACAGATGAAAGGGAAATGATGGAAACCGTACGTGTTGATATTCAAAAATTGGGCGCAAATATATCAGATGTATTTGCCAGCCTGCCATTGACAACAGTGCAGGGTAAATTATTGAATGCAGCAGAAAAGAAAGCACTGATTTCTGGCCCCAATATTATACTAGATTTTTGGGCCTCATGGTGTGTGCCATGCAGAAAGAGGATGAAGGAGATTATGAGCGACAGAATAACTATTGATAATAAACAATTTCAGATTATTTATATTTCTCTTGATGAAAATGAAAATCTTTGGAAAGGAGCCGAATATCCATTTCTAAATAAAAATAACAGTTTTAAAATAGCAGATCCGAATAATGCATTCGTTAAATATTTTAAGATTAGCGCTATACCAAGAGCTATACTTATTAATAAGTCAAGGGTAATAAGTCAGGAATTTAAGTTTTAAAATTTTAATAGTTAATGAGTTTATTTCAGGTACACCATGCTTTTGCCTAATTCTTGCGCCAACAGGGGGACTCAATCTTTAAATATGAAAATACAAGGTAAAACTGTTGGTGACCCTTTTGCTTTGCATGTCTGAACACAACACCAATGGTGAGGAAAATTTTTAAATGCCAGGGCCGATATTATATATTTGAGAATTGGCGCCAATTATAGAGCGATCCTATAAGCTGAGAATTCAGTCCGATAATTCAGCAATCTAAAAAAAACAAAAAAAAATTGCGAAACCAAAAAGTTGCGCATATATTTGCAACTGATTGGTTTCATAAATAAAATAATAGGATAAATGAGACGAGACATTTTTCAGGCAATTGCAGACCCGACAAGGCGGGCCATTATTGCCTTAATTGCAATGCAGGCCATGACACCAAACGCCATTGCTGACAACTTCAACACGACCCGGCAAGCAGTTTCTAAACATCTACGCATTTTAACAGAGTGCCAACTTGTAAAGCAAGAACACCAAGGCAGAGAAATTTATTACTCGCTTGAACTTAGCAAAATGAAAGAAGTAGATAAGTGGTTAGAACAATTTAGAAAGATTTGGGAAACCCGATTCAATCAATTAGACAATGTATTATCAACCATTAAAAAACAGAAAAAATGAAAAATTTATTATTTGATTTTACCGTTAACAAATCTACCAAAACGGTGTATGTAAACAGACAATTTGATGCCGAACTGGATTTGGTTTGGGACGCATTTACCAAACAAGAAATATTGGACCAATGGTGGGCGCCGAAACCGTGGGTTTCCAAAACAAAAGTTATGGATTTTAAAGTTGGCGGACATAGATTTTATGCAATGGTAAGCCCTGAAGGGCAAGAGCATTGGTCAATACAAGAATACACTGCCATTAGTCCAAAAACAAACTTCAAATACTTAAATGCTTTTGCAGACAAAGATGCAAACCCGAACTTACCCGGTTCTAATTGGGATTTAAATTTTAGCGAAGGCAGCGGGATAACAGAGGTGCGTATTACTATTTACAATGAATCTCTCGAGCGCATGGAGCAAATGATTGAAATGGGCTTTGAAGGCGGCTTTACTATGACCTTAAACGAACTAGACAACTTATTATCAACCTTAAAAAAATAGAACAATGACAACGCAAAAAATAATACCAAATCTTTGGTTTGATGGCAATGCAAAAGAAGCAGCAGAATACTACTTGTCCGTTTTCCACGACGGCAAAATAATCAACATTACCTACTACCCCAGTACAGAGGCCGAAGGGTTAGCGGATTTTCAAAATGAATTTGCAGATAAAGTTTTGACGGTAGAATTTGAAATTTTAGGCATGCGGTTTATTGGCATCAATGCAGGGCCAATGTTTAAATTTACCGAAGCAATTTCGCTAATGATACCCTGCAGAGACCAAGCTGAAATTGATTATTATTGGGATACTTTAACAGCCAATGGCGGACAAGAAAGTGTGTGCGGTTGGCTGAAAGATAAATACGGTTTAAGTTGGCAAGTTTGCCCTGCAAATTGGGACGAACTCAATAAAAAGCCAGGTGCATTTAAAAGAATGATGGGTATGAAAAAACTAATCATTGCTGATTTTTAAATGGAACTAATTTTATAAGACAAACTATTGACGAAGAAAAAAGAGGTGCTAATTTGCCTAACCATTTATAGTTTAAGGCTGAAAATTCTATGTTCGGCGTTTGTAGCTATCTTCTGCTTTGGGGTCGCTCCCGGGCTGATAGTACATTGAATTCCAGCACAGCAGCAAACCCTGACTGTAAGCGGTTTTCAGTTTTATTTTTTCACAATAAAGGCAAACCTGTCCTTTAGCTTCAAAAATCTTTTTTCAAAATAGTGATAAGAAATTAATGCCAGTATAATACATACCACCAAGGCGAGAAGCCCTGCAACCAATAGAATGATTGGATTTTCCATGTTGAACCCCACTTTTCTGAATAACTGTTCCATAAAAGTAAGTGCTATCACATGAAGGCAGTAAAGGCCATAGGTGTAGATACCTAAATTGCTCACCTTTTTTAAAGACGACATTTTAAAAAGAGATTGTGCTGAAAAATTTTGTTCAAGGATAATCAATCCAAATACGATTGCAATAATCAATCGCTCTACCACTACCAAAGGCCCAATGAACAATTGATGCCTGAATAAAAATATAATTAGAGCCAATAAATACAACAAGCCAATTGAAAGGCGGGGCATATCTGCGATAAAATTGTGGAATCGCTTACTAAAAATAATATAGTACGCAAGCAGCCCGCCCAGCGCCATATCGCCTATGACTGCCAGAGTATGAAAATGTAAAACCCGGGGGTCTTCTATGTGAAATGCCCTGAAAATAATGGAACCTAAAATGATGATAAAAAAAACATAAGGATATTTTCGTAGTGGCACTAAGCTCAGTATCAGTGGCCAGCATAGGTAAAATTGTTCTTCAATAGCTACCGACCACAATACTGAAATAATTGCTGGGGCGCCATTGCGCATAAAATCAAAATTATTCAGAAATACAAAATAGGTCCAAGGGTGTGCTACATCGTATAGCTCGCCACCAATCAGGTTCTTTATTAGAGGATAGAGAACAAGGCCAAATAAAATACATAAATAAAATAGTGGCCATATCCGCAAAATGCGGCGTATGTAAAAATTAATTACATGAATGCGCCCGGTTAATCTTTTTTCCTCTATCAGTAGGTAGGTGATGAGAAACCCACTTAGCACAAAAAAGAAGTTGACTCCTATCTCGCCATTTTGAAAAAGAAAAGTTACCACCTTGTGTGTAGTGCCGGGAACCTTAAAGCGGTCAAAAAATAATAACCAGATATGAAATAGAAATACACTGAAAAAACTAAAGAATCGTAGCCCGTCAAGGTTCGGGAAAAATATTCTTTCTTTTTTGGGTTGCTGTATGTGTAATTCCATTTCTTCTTTTAAAGTCTGAAAAATAAGTAAAACCTGCCTACTTTTATAATAGAAAATAAATCTTCAATCAGAATGAGAAAAGCGCAAGCAGGAATAATTTTATTTTTTTTAGTATTAACGGGCTGTGCGCATACAAAGTATAACCAACCAGCAATTAAAATTGAAACTAATTTTGGAGATATCATTATAGAGCTGTACCCGCAAAAGGCACCAGAGACGGTCAAAGCGTTTTTAGCTTTTGTTGATTCAGGCCTTTATAAAAACAGTTCGTTTTACCGCGTCTTAAAAGCAGAGGATCAACCATCTAGTGCCTTTAAGACGGATCTTATTCAGGGTGGTATATGGCAGGTAAATTATAAAAAACAATTGGCACTCAAGGGTATTGCACTGGAAACAACAAAGGAATCGGGTCTGCACAATGTAGATGGAGCTATTTCTTTGGCACGTACTACAGCCAATAGCGGTAATAGTGAATTTTTTATTTGTATAGGCGATCAGCCTGCTTACGATTATGGAGGCAAGGCAAATGCCGACGGTTTAGGCTATGCGGTATTTGGCAGGGTAGTAAAGGGGATGGATGTAGCAAGGCAGATACAAGCCCAGCCTGATATTGCTACCTCA
>JAFDXH010000200.1 GCA_018268075.1 Bacteroidota bacterium
GAACTGAAAAAAGAACAATATAAATCTTCACTAGAAACTGCTTTAGAATATTACTCAAAAAAAGAAGAATATGACAGATGCATTGAATGCAGAGAGTTAATAAAAGAATGAACATAAACGTTATGAATAATAAAGGTGAACAACACGCTCAAGGAGTTAAGGAATCTCTAGAAACAATGATAGGCTCAGATTTATCACTTAAGCGCAAGAAAAAAACAGAAAATGATATTAATAAAGAATTATTTGAAAAGGTAATTTTATCTTTAGAAAGAGTTAATGTGCGAACTAAAATTTTAGGAGAAGACATGAACCTTAATTTAACAGATTATGATGAAACTTTTTATGATAGTATTGATAATTTGATGTTAATAGCTTTCGGAAAAGAAGCAACTGAAATTATATTTTTCTATGTTTATGATAGAATTAACGAAGATGGCTCAATCAATGAATTAAGAGACAGTGAAAACAAGGCTGTTATCCTTAATAATCCACATGATCTGTGGGAATTAGTAATGTTTGTGAAAAATACCCCCCCCCAAATAAATCTTTGTAAAGACACACACTGAACAAATTATTTAACAATTAAATTATAAAGTTATTCCAGCCGCTAAACCATTAAATAAAGAAGATGTTTTGAGAGCAATGCGATTTACAAAATCTAATCGTGCTGCTTCAAAGTACTTAGGATGTTCTTATCAACATTATAAACCATTTGCTAAAATGTTCAGAGTTGATGAAAGTGATCCTGCTTCTCCTACTCTATTCGAAATACATAAAAATCAAAGCGGTAAAGGCATTCCTAAATTTCTACCTGACCGAAGGAGAGAACCAAATGTTAAAAATTTAGTTGAGACCGGTAGGGGATATGAGTCCTTCACTCCTGAAAAAATAAAATCAAGATTAGTAACAGAAGGTTATTTAAAGGATGAATGCTACATATGTGGGATTCATGAAAGGCGCATGACGGATTATAAATCTCCCTTATTGCTGAATTTTAAAGATGGGAATAAATCAAATTATTTGTTAGATAATTTGGAAATGTTGTGTTATAATTGTTACTTTTTATACGTAGCTGATCCTTTAACTCCTAATCAAGTACGTCATATAGAAGATAATCAAACAGTGAAGGAATTACCTCATACATGGGATTTAGATAAAGAGGCTTTAGATAATATGAAAGCATTAGGTATTTTGAGTTAACAAAACATATGCAAGAAATTTGGGTTAGGCAAAGTTTTTCCATAAATTAAATAAAATAAAAACATGTACGAATTAGCTGAAAAATTTTTAGACTATCAGCGTGAAGCCCATAAAAGAGGGTTTAATATTGGAGGTTCAATAGCATTTACCAAAATGTTATCATTTGCTAAAGAAAACAATATCAATAATATAGATGTTGATTTTTACATGAGTTTACCTCCATACAAGCAAGAAGATGAAACCAAGGAGGATTTAAAAATAAGAAGCAAATTCGCAAAAGCTCTGTATAAGTATAGACCTTTTATTTACAATTATTCAATACTATAAAATAAAACAATGGCACAATATTTTAATGTAAGAGTACAATTTACCACTGAAGATGAAAAAGGTAAAATTAAAAAACAAAATGAGAATTTTTTAGTAGACGCCCTATCCGTTACAGAAGCAGAAGCAGTAACAGTTCAATATCTAAATGAACGCAAAGAACAGGCATTCGAAGTAAAAGCCGCAAGTGAATCTAAAATCCACACAGTAATTTTGGGAAAATAATTGAAAAATTTGGCTGGCAAAAACAGAGTCTTATATTTACGGGAATTAAAAATTACATATATTTATAATCACAAACATTATGAAAACACATTATTCATATATTATTAAACGAGTAAATTCGCAACAAGCGAGTTGGCCGGTGGTGTGCTTTGGCTCCATACAGAATACAGGGTTAAACGATGTTAACAATACATGATTGATTTCATTTTAATAAATTTAAGCCCTGATTCATAAAGATCAGGGCTTTTTTAATATAATGGTGATGTAGCTCAAAGGTAGAGCACTGCATTGAAGACGCAGGTGTTGAGATCTCGGAATTCTCCATTACCACTTTCTAAAAAAACAAATAAACAAATATTTAGTTATCAAGTAAGAATGTATCGAACTTGGAAACACAATAGAAAAAAACAATATAAATGAAACGAAAGAACATAAAACGAAAACGTTAAACTCCCTCAAGTGTGTGAGGGATGATTATACCCTTGCAACTCTAAGGTAGAGTATTCGGCTTTTAACCGAAGTGTTCAAGTTCGATTCTTGACAGGGGTACAAATTTTAGCTTTTAGTTTTAATGAATGGATGGAAAAAGTAATGAAACCTTTTGTAGAAGATATTCTTAAACAAACTAAGAAACTAGATCTTTGAAATAACTTAATAACACACGGGTGTAGCTCAACGGTAGAGTAGGGATCTCCAAAATCCAAGGTTGGGATATCGTAATTCCCCACCCGTGCATTTTTAAAAGATAATAATCCTTTAAGTTAAAATAGGCTCCTGTAGTTCAATGGATTAGAACATTTCACTACGAATGAAAGGGTTGGGAGTTCGAGTCTCTCCGGGAGTACTAATAAGACTGCGAATTTTCTAAATGTAAAATTTTATGTTCTAATTACCATAGAAAATTACATTATAATTAAAAATGGCTAAATACCCAATGTTGGATTAAGGGCTATGTCTGCAAAACATAGAAACATCAGTTCAATTCTGATTTTAGCCTCAAAAAAAAGCAAATAAAACTTGATATATAGCAGAGAAAGAAGCGGATAAATGTGTTTTTATTGCCATAAAGATTTTCACCATCCATGATGTGAAAATAATATAACATTAGAAAATTTAGGTGTGGCCGAGTTGGAGAGGCACTAGCTTTGGGAGCTAGACTAGGCAGGTTCGACACCTGCCACCTAAACCAAATAATAGTAGACCGGAAAGTGAAAACTTCTAAGGTATGTCAAGTTCTGATCAGATATCAGCTATTATTTTATAAAATAGGAGCGTAAAACCCACCCATCGGAACGTGGGTGGGATGCAAGCGACTACTAACCTTGTGAAAGGATGTACTGACGAATGGTATCTGGTGATGCTTCACCTATTGAACAAACGAAGAATCCATCTGACCACAAGATTTTGCGATACCAATAATATTGACGAAGTGTATTTGAATGTAATGACCATAGCTGACGAGTAGATTCTTGTTTAAGCCTACGTACTAATTGTGAAACTGACAGACGAGGTATGTAACGAATTAAGAAATGAATATGGTCTATATCACTCTCAAATACTTCTACACTAAAATCTGAATTATCTATGATGTTGTTGAATATTGTGTACATATCTTCTTTAAGTTGAGTAAC